>CAZZML010000031.1:0-15158 GCA_964654735.1 uncultured Roseivirgaceae bacterium
AATATTATTTAAGTTAAAGGCTCTACTTATCTTCTATTTTTTCTCCTGTTCTAAGCTCCTTTGCCCAATTTATTAATCTTTTTTGCTGTTTTTTGCTTAGTCGTGCTTCTCCGTGTACTATTAAATAGCTAGGCAATGGCATTTCAGTTTCGTCCACTTCTTCCTCAATTTCTTCGAGTTTATGTAGTTTTCTTTTAGTTGTGTAGGTTCCCCATTCCGAGAAATTTAGTTCTTCTCTAGCTTCGTTAATATGGTTTTTTACCACCCAACTAATAGGTGCAACATTACTATACCAAGGGTAATTTACTTGATTGGAGTGGCAATTTAAACAAGAAGTTTTAATGATAGACTGCACATCATCAGGCACATGTTCTACCACAAACATGTTCAAAGCTGAATCTGATTCAGGGTTCGATTTATCTATTCTAAAAAATTGCATAACTACCAAGGTTGCTATTAATCCTAAGCTAATTTTCTTCTTCATAATTAGTAAAATTTAATAAGTGTTAAAATAAGTAATACTCCTAGCCAAATAGGCCAAAAAGCTAATTTTACAATTAAATTGTCTTTGTATTGTATAAATTTAACAGGTCTATTTTTTGAAAACATGACTACATCCACAATAAGAAGTATAATAATAATGTACACGGCAAAATAGAAAGTTTCCATATAGGTTACATGCGGAGAGGCAATTCTATTTCTAATGGTGATATGTGCAAATAACAAACTAAAAAAGAGACCTACCATGCCCTGAACCACTCCCATTACGGTAACACCCGATTTATCATCTTTATCTTTAGTTAAACTATAAAGTAAAAAGAAAATTAATGCTGCACCTAAAAGTGCTGGTATAATAAAGGATACAAAAGGAGTAATAAACCTTCTTTTAATAACAATATTATATTCTAATAACTGGTACTCTGTTACCCCGCTTCTCCGATCTCTACCAAAAAATGTTTTCATATCCATACTGGCAAATGAAAAATAAGAAGCAATGATTCTATGCTTGGGTAAGAAAAGCACATCGCTTAGGCCAGGTTTGGCAGATGGGTTTAATACCTCATAACTATCAAGGTCAGGAATTAACATTATGTCATCTGTTAAATCAGGGTAGAGTAGTTTAATATCAATATAGTGTTGATCTAGCGGGTATTGGGCATAATCGAAATAGATTTTTAAGGTTGCATCAAATTGCCAGGTATAGAGCAAGCTGCCATCTTCTAATTTATCTTTAGATAGTAAGGTGATTTTTACCGACCTGCCGTAAGGAGCTGCCTGAATAAAATGAAATCCAACTTTGTCTTTTAAATCTCGATCTTCAGGCCAACGTTGCCATACTATGCCACTTATGCTCATATCATAAGATTCGCTTACCTCCAGTTCTTCTATAAATATTCCGGTAGGTATTTTTGAGTATTTTTTGTGTCCTAATTTATGCTGATCGAGGTCTTTTTTGTTGATGTAATTGTGTAGCTCATGGGTATCATAAACCCTTGTTGTGTTCGATAGTTCTTGAGAATAGTCAAAATCTAAGTGCATTATCCATATTACCGCAATATTGAGTACAATTAATACAGAAATAGTAAAACTAGCGAGCCATAATTGCCTTGTTTCTAATTGATACCACTTAAAAATTAGAGCAACACTTAGAAATAGAAAGATACTTATGGCACCCCCTAATTGAATTACTTTCTGCTTTAAAATGCCAGGATCTCCTGATACGTCTGAACGGCTGAACACAACCGCTACTTTCCATCTGGTAATATTGCTTCGTGCAAAATAAATAATAGATGGCACTTGGGTGTATAAACTTTGGTACCTAAAGAAGCCTTCTTCTTTAGATAAAAGGTTTTTCTTTAGCTTTTTAATGTTTCTATTGTCCCCTAATGTATTTAAGTTTTTATGTAAAATAAAATCTCGATTTGGATGTGTAATAAAATCACCATTATCATCAAAAGTAAAGGCATACCCCGTGTTGCCTAACACCAATGAGTTGATAAGTTCGGTAAAATTATCCAGCGACACCGTTATAGAAATAACCCCTATTTTTTCAGTTTTACTAGTATTGGCATAAAATGGAATGGCATAATCTACTACAATTTCCTGAGCTGCTTGGGCAAAATAGGGTTTGGTTAAAATTGGCAAAGTGGCTCCCATCCCTTTGGTAAACCATACAGAAGTTTCTAACTCAGAGTTCGTATAATCATAAATATTGGCAACATTCAACAGCTTATCAGTTTTAAAATCATAAAAAGGGGCATACAAGCCATCTTTACCTCGAAACTTTCCAGGCAGATAAGCAACCGTGATACCAAGTAGATTTACATTTCTACTCCCTTTCTCTACCAAAAATTCTAATAGCTCTTCTTCGCTAAAAACTCTGCTACTTAATGTATCTGATAAATTTTTAATATTATCATATTCTATTTTAGATATTGAATCTAAACGATTGACCACATCGTAACAGGCTTGTTTACTAAGCCGCTCCCCTTGGCTTTTTAAGCTGTTATTAGTTTGGTAAAAGTTATATCCGACCCAACCAAGGCTAAATACAGATAGGGTAAATACAAGAACTAAAATTCCCTTCATACAACTCAGTTATTAGTGGATTTATACAAAAAACGCCTTGAAACCCCCAATGCTACAAAATAAGAATCGTTTGTAAGAAGCCCTCCTGAAAAATCCATTTGTGTCTCACCATTTATTAAATAGGTTAACCCTGCATTAAATTGTTGTACTTTGTCATCGTAAACACCTTCTACAAAAACACTAGCTTTATCACCTAAAGAATAGCCCAAAGCGAGCACAACATAATAAATATTGGCTTTGCCCACATTAAAAGTAGCTCCTAATTTTTCGGTTATTTTCTGAGACCAAGAAACCCGATAGTTTACCAAATCGAACTGGTTACCAAAAGAAGCTTGAATAGAGATGCCGGGTTTATAATCATCTTGCTTCCAAAGGCTTACTTTAGCCCCCACATAAGTGGAGTTAGACCCGTAACTGGTAAATAACCGAATCTCCCCTCTTTCAGAAACTGCTAACCGAAATAACCCATCTAGTGCAGTGGTGTCGTTCCAAAAGGCAAAGCCCTGTTCAAACTGAAATGTATTTTTCGATATAGTATGGGAACTTGTGGAAGTAGTAGGTCTTTCTGTACCAATACTTCCTTGAGCCCATACATCTGAGGTAACTGATGCGCCAAGTAGAAACAGCAACACAAGCGAGCCATATTTTACCGCAGCCATCTACTAATTTTTTAACATTTTAAGTGAAAACCAACCAAGGATAAGAATAGCAAAAATCATAATAGCCCAAAGCCAAATATCATCTTTAAATAAAGCTTCTTGCTCTGCCTTTACTTCTTCCTCAACAAATTTTTCATCTCCCACACTTAGTTGTTTATTTTTTTTAGGAATATTATCCTCGAATTTGGTAATATCATAATTGGGTACATAAGCTCTCTTATTGCCATACACAAGGTAATATGTGGCTGGTTTAGTAAATCTGGCAATTAGTTTATGAGGGTTGCCATGTATGTTAGCCTTGCTAAAAGTTAGGGGCTCATTATCGTAATTTTTTATCGTAATTCGAAGGTGCTTTAGCACCTGATTAGGAAAATTATATCCTTTTTTGTTTAATGAGCTAAGTGTAGAAGTAAACAAACTCCTATAAAGGTATTGCCAGCCTTTGTTATTTTTAATACTATCTATGGCATATTCCACTGAAACCGAACGGTAATAATCTATTGAATCAACAACCTGCAATTTAATGAACGAAATCGGTTCCATCTTCTGTAAACTTAGTAAAACCTCGGTTTCATTTCGGTCATTATGTTCAACTACCTTAAATGATTCAATCACAGGGGAGGTATAAACTCCTTTGGTAAGTATTTTTTCTTCTATTGTAGCCTTATTGAGTCGAGGATTTTTGGAAGAAGGAATTCTTAAGCGCAAGTATTTATAGCTTACATTCTTAAACTCTAATGTGGTGTATTGATAAGAGGTATTATCATTTTCTATGCCAACAATTCTACTTTTTTTACCTATAGCAAACCATTCTTGCTGGTTTTGACTTCCCTCCAAAGTAACAACCCAATCGAAATTAGACCGATTAAATGAGAGGCTAATCGAGTTAACCAGTTGTGGTTTTGGTAATTCAAACGTATAATAGTAACTGCCAGAATTTTTTACCTCGTTAATCAAACTAAAGTCAATCACTTTATTATCATAACTATCTGCTTGAACCTGAAGAATATATGGAGCTTCAACGGTGTCGCCATTTGCTAGTATTCCTAAAATTCTTACATCAGAAAAATCGCTATTCAGTTTGCTATAAGCATCATCAGGAATTTCAATGGCATGCCAAGTATCGGTAACTCCTTCTAAGTTTCTTTGGTATTTAAACTCATATTCTTGTGCCCACCCTAAGTTGGCTAAAAGAATAAAGGGTAAAGCCAGAGTTGAAAACAGTATTTTATTCATCGTCTTTTTCATCTTTTCCTGCTTCAAAATTAGTGTCAATTGCTTTCTCTTCCTCAAACATGAGATGTTTATACTTGTTATATAAAAACGAAATAATTAGTAATAATATACCTAACACAACAAACACAATGGTTTTAGCAATAGTATCTAAATGCGAAATATCGTAGAAAAATAGCTTAACAAGCGTAATAGCGAATAAGCCCATAGCACCAATGCGCAATTGTTTATACTTACGAATAATGCCAACTACAATTAAGCTTAAAGAATATACACCCCACAAAATACTTAACCCAAGTTTGTAGGATTGAGTAGATCCTGCGTAGTCCATCCAATGAATTAACTCACTACTTAGAAGCCAAAGTACGGTTCCGTAAAACACCAAAGCAAAGAGTTGCTTGAGATTTACATTCATAAACTCTTGCCTTATGTATTTAAAACTTACTAATAATAAACCGCCAACAAACAGGATAGAAATATATCGGATGCCAATATAAATCCAACCGTATGTAAAGTATTCACCCATTTCTTGGGTAAGAAAATCGATTCTGAGCTCGCTTATTAAATACAAACCTGAAAAGAGAAACAGAAATAGCACAAACCCATTAAACCCTAAATTAACAAGACCCAATGTTCTGTTTTTCAAAAACTTGATATTTACAAGAGACAACAAGGTAAAGAAGCCCAAGGTATAAATATATGACCAAACTTTTCCCATACTTTGTAACGAATAATTGAATTCACTATAGGTTTCTCCCGATCCATCTTCGTAAGCTACTTGTACTTCAGAACTATAATATTGTTGATTCCAATAATTTTTTATCTCCATTGAAAAAGTTAAAAATAGAACAATTAGAAAAAAGGCAGGCATGGCTACTTTTAAAATACTGTTTAATCCTTCTTGCTTAAAAACAGGCTTAACAGGTGGCACAGCTTGATTAATATAATTTATTAGCCCAAAGCCTAAAAACATTATTATTCCACTAAGGAATTGAAAGTTAAAAAACGGTGTAAGCCAATCTTCCGTAGTATAAGCGCTCATATAAGTATATGCATCAGTCCAATCTTGCATTATACTACCAAAAGCAATTACCATCAAAGGCCAAGCAATTTTCTCATACATTGGTATTTGTTTGGCTCTAGCAATCCAGAAAAGCAAGGTGGCCTCTCCTATCCATAATAAGGTTACCCAGTGCCCATTAAGCTGAACTGGTATGGCAATTGTGATAAAGGTGAGCACCAGCACAACGATGAGGTAAAATAACTTTTTATCTGCTAGTTTCTGCTTGTGTATGTACGCAGCAAATGCAAAATGTATAATGGCATTAAATAAGGTAAACAGTCCGAGGTAATTTCCTTCAATTTGTGTTTCGCTTAAAATGGAATAGCCTAATCCGTAAAAAACGGAGGAGTTTGCCATTAGCAAGAAGATATCTAAGCGTTTGAACACTTCCTTTTGAATGAGCTTATACCCAATAAATACTAAATAAAATGTGAGGTAATATATACCCAAAAATGTGAGTAAAACACCTAAGTCGTCTGTAGAATCAAGCTTATTATTATAGGCTGCCAAATACACAAGCCAAGTGAGCACAAAAGCCGTGTAGTACAGTGATTTCCAATACTTTTTAACTGACACCGCCAGTATTCCGAAGTTAATTATGGTTATATAAATTAGCAATATAACCGCATCTCCGGTGCCATCGCTTAGCAAAACAGGCACAGCATAGGCACCTACAAAGCCAATATGGGCAATAACTTGTCGGTTATATTTTATAGATGCAAACGTTGTGAATACAGTAAGAAGAAGCATTAGACCAAAAGCTATCATTTTGGGTATGAGGTCGTAAAAATCGTAGGCAGCAAAGGTTAAAAAGTACATTAACGCCAGTGCCCCACTTAGCAATACCGCACTAAACCTCTCGTATTTTTCTTTTAATTTAATAGCAAAAACAAGCAAGCCAACTGAAATTACATAGCCAATAACGATACGAGTTAATGGGCTTATCATTTTATTATCAATGGCATATTTTGCCCCGATACCCACACCTATAATTAATATTATTACCCCAATTACACTAATAAGGTTCTCTCCAACAAATTTTTCAATATTTTGTTTAAACTCGGCTGGAAAAAGATTGTTTAACCCTTTCTTAACAAATGAATCTTTTGGCTTTTGAATTACCCATGGGTCATAAGCAGGCACTGGTTTAGTTTCTTTAGGTTTTGGAAGTGTTGAAACTACATTTTCTAAAGTTGCTGGCTTACCTTCTATCTCAGACTTTAATTCACGAACTTCTGAAGTTAGTGCCTCCTGTTTAAGTAGAAGTTCGTTAAGCCGTTTTAATAGATTTTCATTATTGGAGTTTTGGTTATCCATAAAAAATGGGTTAATGAAAAGAAGTAGCTAAAATAGAAATTCTAATGCAATCAATGACTATGATGTTAATAGTTTCAAACAAAAAATTTTAAAAATCACTTATTTCCTTAAAACTCTTTTGATTAATTGTAACTTATGAGTGATGGAGTTATTGGCTGGCAAGTGAATCCCTTGATCAGTGATATTATCAATTCGTACATGGCCGCTGGCATGAATTATTTTATAATCAGCCATCAACATGCCTACATGTATAATCTTTGTTTTTGTTCCAAAAAAACACAAATCGCCAGGTATTGATTCTTCAAGATTTTCAACTTTTGTCCCCAATAATGCTTGCTCACTAGCATCTCTGGGTAGCTTATACCCGGCAATTTTAAACACCATTTGTATAAAAGCAGAACAATCTACTCCAAAAGGTGTTTTTCCTCCCCACAGGTAAGGGGCATTCAAATATTTAAGCGCTATTTGCTTTACAAACTCAAAGCCCATGGAATTACCCATATTATGAGACTCTCCATTAAAGGCCAACTGCTCTTCCATATCGAAAAGCTCCATAGAGGATATGGGTAAAATGCTTCCAATTAGTATTTGAATAGGACTTTTATTAAAAAGGAGACTACCGGTTATATCGGTGCAAATTTTAAAATTTACATCGTTCAGGTGGTTAAAATAAGCATCTGAAATAGGGTAATGCTGTTTGGCATCGATCCAACCAAGGTACTCATCAAAATTAATTTCGATCTTAAGCCAACGACCTTCGTTCATCGATTCTAATACGGTGTAATGATCTCCAAATAGCAATTGAGTTACCATTTCAGATTCTTCGGAAGGATATGACCTTACAGGCACAATGGCCAATCGGCAAACACCTTTATTATCTTTTTCTTCTACCTTCAATTATTAATATTTAATTCTTTCAAGGTCGCGTTTCACATCTTTTTCTTTGATGGAATCACGCTTATCGTGCAGCTTTTTGCCTTTTCCTAAAGCAATTTCCAATTTAGCAAATCCTCGGCTCGAAAGAAACAATCGGGTAGGAATTAATGTTAATCCTTTTTCAGAAATCTTCTTATGGATTTTGATAAGCTCTGATTTGTTTAATAGTAATTTTCGCTGCCTTGTTATGGTATGGTTAAAATGTGTACCTTGTTTATACTGGCTTATATGAATATTATAAACAAATAATTCTCCACGATGGAATGCACAGTACCCATCTTTAAGAACCACCTTCCCTTCCCTAATAGATTTTATTTCAGTGCCTTGCAGCACCATACCTGCCACATATTTATCCAGCAACTCATATTCATACGAGGCTTGTTTGTTTCGTACGCTAATCGAGTTTGAAAATCTATCTTTTTTTGCCATTATTTTTTAGAATCGGCTAAGCTAGAAAAAATCTCTTTGATTCTATCTTTTTTTAATAATTTTTGACCTGTTTGGGCTTTTGCAACCACTCTGCTTTTACAAGTTACCAGTACATCACAAATCAATTCATTACCATTAATTGATTTTACCGTGGCTTCAAATAAAAGTTCTTCGTTTATAAAGGTTGGTGACTTATGGTCAATATGAATCATAGTGCCTATTCCTTCTTCGTCTTCAGTTTTAATATCAATAATAAATAGGCGGCTACTCCACTCAATGTATTTGGCCAATGCAAATGTGCTACACACCTTATGCACAGTACCAGAATCAAACTTGGCAAGGTCAGCCTTACAAACAATATGTTTGAATATTCTTTTGTCTCCTATGTTAAGCCTATTGTTCATTACGCAATTATGATTTTGCCCCAATAGGCATACGAGCCATCGGGCCTACTTCTAGCCCTACAAACTTTTTTGCTAAATACTTAAAATGACCTGCAATGGCAATCATACCTGCGTTATCGGTACAATATTGAAAATCTGGCACATACACATTCCAGCCCTTTTCTTTACTCATTTGTTCCAATGCAGCTCTTAGTCCCGAATTGGCTGATACACCACCGGCAATAGCAATTTCTTTTATGTTATGCTCTCTGGCTGCTCGTTTCAGTTTATTCAGTAGCATTTTTACCAGCATAAACTGAATACTTGCGGCCAAATCGTTCATGTTGTTAACAATAAACTCAGAATCTTTTTTCAGCTCTTCTCTTAAAAAGTATAGTATGGCCGTTTTAATTCCACTAAACGAATAATCTAACCCAGGCATAGACGTATTAGGGAATTCAAACTTAGTTGGATCACCCAATTTGGCATATTTATCAATCAACGGCCCTCCGGGATAGGTAAGCCCAAGCATTTTGGCAGCTTTATCAAAGGCCTCTCCTACGGCATCGTCTTTGGTTTGGCCAATTACTTCCATGTTAGTGTAATCTTTCACCAACACCAGTTGAGTATGGCCGCCACTAACAGTAAGGCATATAAACGGGAATTTTGGCTTAGGGTCATCAATAAAATGTGCCAAAATATGTGCTTCCATATGGTTTACATCTATAAGCGGTATATCCAAGGCCAATGCCATGGACTTTGCAAACGAAGTGCCTACCAATAATGCGCCAAGCAAACCCGGACCTCTTGTAAACGCTATAGCACTAAGTTCATTAGGAGAAATGCCTACTTCATTCATAGCCTTATCTACCACAGGTACTATGCTTTGTTGGTGGGCTCTGGAAGCTAATTCAGGCACCACTCCTCCATATTCTTGATGAACAGATTGCGTAGCCACTACATTATTCAGAACTTTACCATCTTTAATAATAGATGCCGAAGTTTCGTCACAAGAAGACTCAATTGCAAGAATAATAATGGTCATATAGCGTTGCTATCTATTTTTGTAGTTACTTGGTAACCTGAGTTGGTGGCAAAGTTTACAGTTTAATCATTCTAATGATAATTTTTTGGTAAAATTTTGAAGGATAAAAATAAAATAAGGCTAAAAAAATTATCAATACAGGTTGCTGCCATTTTGGTAATCAATGTATTGGTTATTTTATCTTTCTTTCAATTATCAAGTGTGCAAACCTATTTGGGAAGAATGCTAACTAAGAGCATTAGTAAAAAAATTGGGTATGAAATAACAATTGAAAAGGTAGATATTGAATGGCTTGATAAAGCAGTATTAGAACATGTAAAGGTGAAAGACCTTGCTAAAAAGGAGATGATTAGTATTGACCAAGTTTTTATTAATTACCGGTTTTCTTCATTAATTGGCGATCGAGCAAATATTATTGACCAAATTGTGCTACACAAACCCAATGTGCAACTTAGTTTATCTGATAGCACTCCTTTAAATATCACTTCGTTTATAACTGCTCTAAAAAAGAGGTATGCCCCTAAAAGGAAAAATAAGGCTAAACCATTTATAATTAGTGATATTAAAATAGAACAAGGAACCTTTACCTATAATCATCAAAATAGAAAATCGTTAGAGAATAGATTCGATTATAACCATTTCGGATTGGACTCTATTAACCTACAAGCCTCAAAACTGTATGTAGTAGCCGATACTTTTGGCTTAAATATCCAAAGCCTTACCGCCTTTGAAACATCAACTCAGTTGCCAATTCATTCGTTGAGCGCAAACTATGAGGTTAGCAATGTAAAAATGAAGTTTAATGATTTACACTTTGCACTAGGGCATAGTGTAATTAGCGATTCAATGGTGTTTGAATATAGCTCAATGGCTGATTTAAATCACTTTGTAGAAAAGGTACGTATCTCAGCCCATTTTAAAGAGTTAAAACTTTCAACACAAGACTTAAAATACTTTTCTCCGTATTTTAAATCTATTAAAGACACCATTTTCTTAAAAGGAAAGTTAAAGGGTTATTTAAAGAATTTTGACGTTAGGGATATTGACCTTCAATTTGGAAACAGTAGTAGCTTAGTAGGAAAGGCTTATTTCGAAGGGCTGCCCGATATTTATAATACATTTATTGACTTAAAAATTAAAAACTCTAAGCTGTATAAGCCAGACCTTTCGATCTATATTCCATCTGAATCTTTTACTAAATTCTACCCATTCGATTCAGCAAAAGTTACCGGAACATTTACTGGATACCCAAAAGATTTTGTCTCAAAAGCTTCATTTATCACGAGCATAGGACATATTCATACAGACTTAAACTTAAAGTTGGCAAACGACCCTGCCCTATCTGAATACAGCGGTGCTATTAAATTGGAGAAATTTGATCTTGGCAAACTATTCAAAGCAGAGTCAATTATAGGAAAGACCAGTTTATCAGGCAAAATTAAAGGTAAAGGAATGACAAAATCTAGTGCAAACTTTAACCTTGAAAGCATAATAGATGAAGTATATATAAATAAGTATAATTATACTCACATTACAACCAATGCCCATTTTTCGCAAGAACTGTTTGATGGTTCATTGGAGATAAACGATCCGAATTTACAGTTTCATACTACGGGTATTATCGACCTTAGGGCGAATAAAAGAATTGTTCAGCTAGAGGGAGAATTGAAAAATGCACAATTAAATGCTCTTCACATTAGATCCGATACTTCTTCGATTTCTGCACAATTTAATGTTAATGCTAGAGGGCTTTCCATTGACAGCATTATTGGAACTCTGCATATAGCAGAGCTTAAGGCCACCAATAACGACCAATCGTACCAAGTAAATAACCTTGAGCTAATTTCAGAAATTAATGATGATGAGCGAGTTATTGTGTTGTATTCTGATCGTGTAAAAATGAAGCTAGCAGGTAGTTTTAATTTAACAACTGCCTATAAAGACCTCTTTTATTTGTGGAAAAAGCATCGCATAAAATTCAGGAATCAAACAGATGAAATAGCCACTTTTTATAAAGAATCTACCTATGAACCAACAGTTTCTTCGATAGATTACGAAATTGAATTGCAAAATATAAATCCATTAGTAAATCTCTTTGACCCTCTTGTTTATCTATCCCAAAATACATTTATTAAAGGAAGCCTAACAACTAGTGAAGAATTTAGTGCTCTAACATTAAATTTTAATAACGACACTATAATTTATGACCATAACACTCTGATAAACAATAGTATAAATATTTTTACTCAAAGCTTTTCTGAACCCAATAAGGTGAAAGGTCAATTGAGTATTGATTCTGAAAGCCAGATATTACGAAGTGGCTCTTCTTTAGATAGCCTTGCGATTCATGCGCAATGGGCTGGCGATTCTATCAATTTTAACCTGCATATACGGCAACAAGCCGAGCATAATGTAAACAAAATAGAAGGCACTTTTTTGTTTAAAACAGATACTACATTACTAAGTTTTAATAAATCGCAAATTCAAGTATTAGAACAAACATGGAACATTAAAGAAAACAACCTTATTACATTTACAAAAGACAAGTTGAAACTCTCCAATATGAGTATTAAAAGCGGCACTCAATCTATTAGTGCTACTGGTTCTATATCTAAATTTAGTAACGAGCCTGTGATAATAAGAGTTGGAAGTGTAAATATGAATAATCTTAACCCGCTTGTAACCAATAGATTAGAAGGCATGATAAGTGGGTCGGCTGAGGTATCCAAAATATTTAGCACACCATTAATCGAAACTGATTTTATCATTGATAGCCTTAGGGTTGATGACTATTATTTTGGTAATATCGAAGGAGTGAGCAACTGGAATCAGTCTGAAAATCAATTTGATGTTAATTTTTTTGTAGATAGAAACAGTGTTAAACTGCTAAATATTACGGGGGCTTATAAACCACTTGGTGATAATAATGCACTGATATTAGATGCTCAATTAATTGATACCGATTTGAGGTTAGTAGAGCCGTTTACCAAGCTATTTACAGATATTGAAGGAACAGTATCTGGAAACATAAAAATTACTGGTGCTTTATTTAAGCCTATTTTAAAAGGAAATGGTCGCATTAATAATGCATCGATAACCATTGACTACTTAAAATCGAAACTATTCGCACAGGGTAATTGGCAGCTTGACTCGAGTTCAATATCACTTAATAGTGTGGTAATTAAGGATGACAATATTGGTACCGGTCTGCTCGAAGCCAATTTTTACCACAGTAATTTTAAGTCGTTCTCAATGGATTTAAAAGCTAAATTTGATAATTTAAAAGTACTAAACACCCTTGCAAAAAATAATGATTATTTCTACGGTACAGCTATTGGAAGTGGTGATTTATCAATTACGGGTTCTTTCAGTAATTTGCTAATTAGTACCAGAGCAAAAACTGAAAAAGGCACCAAATTTTATATTCCGCTCACCAGAAGTAACTCAGGTGCTAAGCAAGAAGATTTTATATCATTTTCTAATTTTACGACCGAGGAAAAAACGACTACCGTTGTTATTGAAGATAAGGTAAATTTAAAAAATGTGATAGTAAACCTTGATATTGAAGTAACCCCCGATGCTTATGCAGAGATTATTTTTGATTTAACGGTAGGTGATATTATCCGTGGTAGAGGGAAGGGAAACTTAAGTTTAGGAATAGATACCAAAGGAGAATTTACGATGCTAGGCGAGTATGAATTTACAGAAGGAGCCTATAATTTTACGATGTATAATATTGTAAATAAGGAATTTAAGATAAATCCTAAAAGTAAAATTTCGTGGTCAGGTGATCCGTACTTAGCAAATATGGAGATTAATGCAGACTATAAAGTAAACACTTCGCTTGCTCCTATAATTGATACAGTTTACCAAAACTTGCCCGAGCTAAAACGAATTTACCCTACAAAAGTATTACTCGATTTAAATGGACCTCTCCTTTCTCCAGACATTGATTTTGATATTGTCATAGAAGATTATCCACGATCTAATGTAAATATTGATACCGAAGTAAGGGCATTTTTAAATAAAATTAAAAATGATGAGCAAGAAATGAACCGGCAGGTATTTAGCCTCTTGGTATTCAGAAAATTTTCCCCTCCTAATTCATTTTCAACCGGAGGTACATTGGGTAGTAGTGTGTCCGAGTTTGTCTCTAACCAACTCAGTTATTGGATAAGCCAGGTAGATGAGAACTTAACTATTGATTTTGATTTAGGTGAATTAGATGCAGATGCCCTCAAAACTTTTCAGCTAAGGGTTTCATACGCCTTTATGGATGGTAAATTAATTATAACTCGCGATGGTGGGTTTACCGACCAAAACCAAGAAGCAACCTTATCAAGTATCACAGGCGACTGGACAGTGGAATATCTTTTGTCGAAAGATGGTAAACTGAGAATTAAAATCTTTAAAAGAACAAATTATGACCAACTATCCGCCTCTACAGGAAATAATGATGAACTTATAACTGGAGGTTTTAGCTTATTATACACCACTAGCTTCGATAGTATAAAAGACCTCTTCAATAAGAATAAACAAAAGAAACCCTCTAACTCAACAAACAATAAAGAAAGAAAAGAAGCAATAAAGCCCGAAGAAGAAGAAAACACCCCCTAATATTCGTTATAAATTACTATCTTGAGCAAAATTTTACTATGAAAGTTGTTGAAGTTGTAAAAACGTACTCTAAATCAATTGAAGGAAAATTTTCTGCCTACGATGATTCTAAAGCTGTAGTTATTATACCAATAGGTCAGCACAGGCACCAAACTGTTTTGGCTGAAACTAAAAGCATTAACGGTACTTACTACATTATGCTTACCTCTAAAATTAGCAATAAAGAAGCTATTTCCGATGTTGATATATATGAAAAACAAAAGAACCTCTTATTTGGTAAACTTGTAATAGAAAAAGACCATCTCGAAATACGGGCTTATCTCGAAGAAAAAATGTCGGAACAATTAATTGCTGAGATTTTTAACGAAATAGCAGCCTTTGCTGATATCTACGAAAAACGGTTTACAGGAAAAGATATCTATTAAAATTCTTACTTTTGCAATGCAGACCGCCTTATCGCCCCGCTAGCTAGCGGGGAGGAAAGTCCGGGCAACATAGAGCAACGCACTTCCTAACAGGAAGGCCCTCCGCTAGCTAGCAGAGGGACAGAAAGTGCAACAGAAAATATACTACTCCCGATGTTATCGGGAGAAAAGGTGAAAAGGTGGGGTAAGAGCCTACCGCTTTGATGGCGACATCATTGGCAGTGTAAACCTTGCGTGTTGAAAAATCAAATAGGTGCTGTCTCCGACATTTGTCGGAGCTAATCGGCTCGGTTAGCGTTGCAGCATGGGTAGATTGCTTGATCCCGATAGTGATATCGGGACTAGATAAATGATAAGGATCCGCTAGCTAGCGGATACAGAACCCGGCTTACAGGTCTGTTTTTTTTAGTATTACCTTAAATCCGCAAGGAACTTTGTGATGAAAGCCATAAGATGTTGTTA
>CAZZML010000032.1:0-14662 GCA_964654735.1 uncultured Roseivirgaceae bacterium
GACTGGCAGACACTTAAAATGCTCATAACAAATATTCATGAATTAATCAGGCTAACAAGAAAAATATTGACGTTTTTAAAGAAAAGCTCTTACCCGGTTATTTTTCGCATTAAATATTCTAATGGGCCTTGTTTAAACTTTTTACGCCATAAGTGCGAGAAAACAACTATTAAAACACTAAACAGGATTGCGTATCCTACGGCAAATTCTATTGTAAATGCATATTCTAGCTTTCCATAAAACAATTCTAAAAAAAGCATTCCTATAACTACATGAAAAAAATAATTGCTAAGGGCAAGTTGCCCTGTGCTTATCATTTGCTTAACAAAAAGTGAGTCCGAAAATTTATTGGTAACATACACCGATACGGAAATAATTAAAATAGCTAAACTGGTAGCTGTTATCATATAAAAAAACAGTGGAGGCATTGGCGTTGTACCAAATAAGTATTCGATATCCAATGCCTCTGAGGGTGTTAAGCTGCTAAGCTTTTCGACTAAAAACATTGAATTTCCCTTAAACACAATAAATACTATTAGTGAAAGCATTGTTACTCGTTTTCTTTTCTTCGCATCGTTAAAGTTTATTCTGCCAACCCAAATACCTGTTAGTAAAAAAGCCAGCCAGGGTAGCACTGGATGAAATCCATTAAGGAAAAGATTTCTGAAAAAACCATTTAGGGTGAAAAAATCAGTGTATTCTAACATGTGCCAATCCCAGCCTGTTTCGTAATCAAAAAACAGCAATAAAGCAGTATAGCCAATTATTAATAGCAGGCTTATTGTTAGTAGCCATTTGCGCGAGAGGGACAAAAATAAAACTCCTATGGAGAGGTACAACCCGTAGTAATGTAATATATCGGCAGGCCAAATAAAATAATAGCTCAAGCCAACTACAAAAAGAAAGGCAGCTCTTTTTAGCAGGCTTATTTTTACTTGTCTTATTTTTTCAAAATCTTTTTTGCGTTTTGCACTTTGGTACATTAAGGTAATACCAACACCAGCAAGTACCACAAAAAGGGCAGCGGCCTTTCCTGATAACAGTTCTACCATTTGGTACAAAAACGCATCTGTTTCTGCCACCATAACCACCTTAAAATTTACTATAATCATACCTATTATGGCAAGCCCTCTGGCAAAATCGAACCCATAAATTCGTTGTGTTTTTTCGATCATTTCTTTTGTGTTGAAAAATGAATATCTACTCCTTCCAGTTCTTTAACATCTATGTTTACCACCATTTTATCTGTTTCCAGTTCATCAACAAAAAACCTTACTCCCCCTCCTTTTTCATCATACATAGTAAAATAGTTCTTTTCACTGTTATATGTCCAGTTTCCTGTTGTATTTACTCCTTCATCTATACTTATGTAGGTCATGTCGCTTTTTAAATGGATGTAATCATTTTTCTCATTTTCTTCGAGGGCATAATCAATCCACATAACTTCATATTTTTCGAGGTGCCACTTTTTGCAGAGTGTTTGCTTGTTTAAATTTTGCGAAAAACCACCTAATGAGAAAAGGGTGAAAGCTGTGGTTATTAGAATTAATTTATTCATTTTATTACTATTTAAAGGGTTTATAATTATTTTTTAATCAAAACGGTAAACAAAACCGGTATTACAACGAGTGTAAGTATTGTGGCTACAATTAAACCAAACATGAGTGCCACTGCTAAGGGCACAAACATTTCGTTGCCCGATAATGAAAGCGGGATAAGTGCCATTACCGTAGTTGCTGTTGTTACCATAATGGGTACAAATCGTTGATTTGATGAATTTTTACTGGCTTCGAATATACTTAGGCCTTGTTGCCTGGCCCGGTTTATAAAAGTGAGCAATAATATGGCATCGTTAACAACAATGCCTATTAGGCTGGCAATACCCAAAAGGGCAGTAAACGAAAACGGCTGTGCTGTAATAAGCAGACCTGCAATAGAACCGATAAATGCTAATGGTAGCGTAAGTAATATGACAAAAGGCTGCACAAAAGATTTAAATTCTATCATTAGAATTATGTACACCAGAAATATAGCGGCAATAGCGGCATTATTTATATTCCCGGAGTCTTTTTTTGACATTTCGCGTTCGCCATTAAACGTAATATCTACCCCTTTGGTATCCAGCTTGGGCAGGATTTCGAATTCAATTATATCGGCAATTTCGGTAGCACTATACCCTTGTTTGGGGTCGCAAAACACACTTATGTTTCGTTCTTTATTGGTGTGTTTAACCATCGGGTATTTTTTTTCGATATTGATGTCGGCAATTTGTTTAAGCAAAACCTTTTGTTGGTTTTGTGATGATACTATGCCGAAATTTTCCAGTTCGGCAATAGACGTGATATTGCCCGACAACATAACAGGAAACTCGTTGCCTCCTTTGATGTACTTTGTAATTTCGTTGCCCATTAGAGCCAGGTTAATCTGCTTTTGAATATCGTATTGGTTTAAGCCTAATGACGATGCCAGGTTAAAATCGATGTTGGCTATGTACTCATACCTAGAATTGCTTATGCTTGTTCCTACTTTATAGGCTCCTTCGAGGTGTCGGAGCGTATCTCTTATCATTTGGGCAACTTCAATATTTCTATTTATATTTTCTCCTGAAATATCAAGGTGTACCAGCCCGCCTACGGAACCCGACAGGCTTAATAACCGGGTTTGAACCGAAGCTCCTACAATTTTTTTATCAAATTGATTTTGTAAATAAGCGGCAAGCTCTTTTTTATTGCTAAATTTTTTACTCTTATCCATATCAAAATCCACCTTTATTTGTGCATACTCCAACGATGAAATGTTTATCTCCATTAACTGATAAAACCTTGGCAATGGCTTGCCTATGGATGATGTATATGATGTTACTTCTGGCTGCTGCTTTAAAACGGTTTCAATATTATCAACAATTTTTTCGGTGTCGTCAAGGTCAAATTTTTCGCCATAAATATCTATATACAACGTTTGCTTGTCAGCCGGAGGAAAGTACTCTTCGGTAAGAAAACGTACTGATATAAATGCAATGATTAATGCGGTAAAACTTAGTGCCAGTGTTGCCTTTTTATAGGTTAAGACTTTATCTAATAGATTGATAAAGAATATTCTTACATAATTTTTTCTTACATTTTTGCCGGTTGCTTTTTTTGCCAACAAAACGGTTAGGGCTGGTATTATAAGCATGGCCACAAAGTATGAAGCAATTAACGAAATAATTACAATTTTGGGTATGGCACCTAACAAATCGCCAGCAGCTCCGGGCAAAAACAATAAAGGCGAAAAGGCAGCAATGGTTGTAAGTGTGGCCGAAAGAATTGGTTTGGCCGTTTCTTTTGCTCCTAAATATGCGGCTGTTATTTTATCCTTTCCTTTGTTAAGGTGCTCTTGCACGGCTTCAACCACAACAATTGCATTATCTACAAGCAAGCCCAGAGCTATAATTAAGGCAGTTGTAGATATTTGGTGCACTTTTAAATCGAACACCCACATGGCTATAAAACTTATAAGTATTGAAAGGGGAATTGCCACAGAAACAATAATGGCATTGCGCACACCCAAAGCAATAAAAACCACCAGTAGTACAAATGCAATACCTTGCAAAAGGTTTATCATAAAACCGGAAATTGATTTGCTGATAGATTCGGGTTCAAAGGATATTTCATTAATTATCAAATCATTAGGAAAGTTTTGTTTAATGGCTTCAATTTTTTTGCGCACTTCTTTTCCTATGGGAATAATATTTACTTCGGATTTAAAATACCCTGCCAGCAAAACAGCATTTTTACCGTTTTGTTTGGTTTTATATTTTACATCTTTACTTTCTATTATTTTTACTGTTGCCAGGTCTTTAAGCATTACAGTGCTGCCATTTTTTGAAGAAGTAAAAATGATGGTGTTCTCTATATCTTTTACAATTCCGTAAGGCCTGGAAATATTAATGTTAATTTGTCCGTTTTCGGTTTTTAGGGTTCCGGCCGGAAACGCAACATTTTGGGCTTTTATAACCTGGGCAATATTATCAATGGAAATCGGGTATTTTTGCAGCTGGGCAATATCTACTTTTATTTCTATTTCCTGCGGTATTTTACCCACCAGTTCAAAACGTGTAATGCCTCCTACTTTCGAAAGTTGTTTTTGAAACACTTCGGCATAGGCCGATAGTTGTTCGAAATTGTAGTTTTCGCCCGAAAAGCTAATTATCATTCCGGCAGTTTCAATCAGTTTTGTATCAATATAGGGTTTGTAAGACTCCTTTGGGATAACCTGATGTATGCTATTTATAACCCTTCTGAGTTCCTGCCACGATTTTTCAATATCGGCCTCGTTTGTTAACGAAACAATTACTATTGAAACACTATTGAAAGAATAGCTTTCTACTTTGTCAAAATCGGCTATTTCGCCAACCGATTCTTCAATTGGCTTTGTTATTAATTGCTCCACATCAACTAACGAAGCTCCCGGGTAATAGGTGGTAATCATGGCTGCCGGCACTGCAATATCGGGGTTTTCCTGCTTTGGTAAAAAATAGTAAAAGTAGCTACCTGCAATTGCTACTGCAACTGCAAGAAACAAGGTAATTTTGCTCTGCTTAATGGGTGCCAACAGAAGCGATGTGTTGATATATGTATTTTTCTTATTCATATAAAGTTTTTAATTCACAATTTTTACTTTATAGCCTTCTTTTATAGCAGCAGCCCCTTTCGTAATTAATTTTTCGTTTTCATTTAATCCCGAAACCCGAACTTCGTCTCCGGAGAAATCAATGATCTGAATTATTTTCTTACGTAACCTGTTGTTTTCCGCCACGTTTACAAAATCCTGCCCATTGTTTGCTATATATTTTAGGGGTATCCAAATACCTTTAACAGTATCTGTTTTAAAATATATTTTTGTTGTTTGCCCAATAGTTGCCTTTGTATTGCTATTGGTAAAATTAATTTTAACCGTATGCCTAAACGTTTGCAAATCTGGTAAAGTTGAAATATAGCTTACTGCTCCACCTACTTTTCTGTTATCTATTTCTACTAGTGCTTTTGTTCCCTTTTTTATGTACTTTAAATCTTTTTGCGAAATTGAAGTCTCGGCAAACAGGCCTTTAACCTGCATAATAATTGTTTCTGCCCCGGCATTTATAAGTTCTCCTGCTATGGGTATAATGTTAGAAACAATGCCATCTGTTTTGGCAATAAGCGTTGCCTGCTTTAAGTCTTCCTTTTTTGCTTCCGTGTTTATTTTGCTTAGCTCCCATTCTTTTAATTTTATATCACTATCGAGCTTTGCTTTTTCAATATCTGTACTTGAAACACCACCGGATTTAAATACATTTTTAAGGTTCTGGTAGTATCTTTCAGCTTCTAAATAGGCGTTTTTAGCTTGTATTTCCTGATTTTCGACTGCATTTAATGCTAAATCGAACCCTTTTGTTTCTAATTGCATCAGTTTTGTGCCTTTTTTTACAAACTGGTTTTTGGTAACAAAAATTGATTTTACTTTACCGGGGGTTAAAAAGCTGTAATTAATAAATTGCGAGCTTATTGTTCCAAAATACTCTATCTGCCTTGTTCTTTCGGTGCTTTTTAATAAGGTTATTTCCACAGGGTACGCTTTTTCCTGTTTATTATTTTCTGTGTTAGTTTCACAAGAAAAAAACGTTATACTACCAATTAGCCATATTGTTGCTGCCCTGTACATTTTAATTTTTAGTATTTGTGTCACTTTTTTTATTTTAATAATTTGCAATTGCATTATTATATTCTATTTGCGTGCATTTAAAATTGTAAATCGTATGGTACATATTAATTTCAGCCCTTTTATAATCGTTGCTGATTTTACGTAAATCAAGCTGAGAGATTAAACCGCTTTTGGCAGTTTCAACAGCAATATTGTAGGCTTTTTTTGCAGTTTGCTGTATAGATTTGGCTACTTGTATAGTTTTGTATTCTTCGGCTAATTTCATTTCAAGATTCTCGATTTCAATAGCCATACTTAGTTGGGCTTCTTGTTTTTCGAGCATCGCATTGTTTAAAAGAATTTTTGCCTTACTTAGCTGAGATTTTCTATAACCACCGGAAAATACTGGAATGCTTAACGTTGCACTTGTGTAAAGAAGCTTGTTTTGGTTTTCGGTAATTGTCCACTCGTCCGAGCTACTAAAATAACTGTAACCTGCATCTATAGTTAAGGTGGGGTAATACTCAAATTGTTTGTTCTTCATATTAAGTTGCTGCAATTGAGTGTTGGCTTCTAATGCCCTATAATCTAACCTGCTGCTTATTGCATCTTTGGTACTGGTGCCAGGTTTACTGTATTGATACACTGACAAGTCATGGTATAGCTCGATAGAATCATCTGGATTTATTCCTGCTATTATTTTTAAATTACCTAAAAGGGTTAGGTAATTCCTTTCTGCTTGAAGTAATTTAGGCACCTCCTCTTCCCATCTTATTTTTGCTTGTAGCAACTCCAATTCCGAAATGAGCCTGTTTTCATATTTGTTTTTGGCATCTGTGTAATTATTCTTTGCAATGTCTTCTGATATTTTGCTTATTTCATACACTTTTTGCATTAACACTGTTTGTAAAAATGCCTTTTTAGCTTCGGCTATTATAGCCGTTTCTCTATTGGTGTTTTGCAGTTTTTCAATGGAATAATACTGCCGGGCCGATTTTAAATCATAAATACTTTTTAAGCTAAATAAATTCTGTTGCAACAAAAGGTGCGCTTGAAAATCGTTATTAAAATTTGTTTTAAACCTTTGCATACTCACAGGCACTTCTCCTGTAACGGGGTCAATATTTGCAAAATCGGGTGATTCGAAAAATATATATTGTTTATTAAAGTTTCTTTTAGCCCCTGCCTGCCCATTGATTTGTGGTAATAATGCTGCTATGGCTTCTTTAATTGATAAAGCTGCCATGCTGTTGTTATTTTTCACAATTTTTAGTTGCAGGTTGTTTTCTTTTACTGCAAGCACGAATGTTTCTAAATCAAAAGTTATAGTTTTATCCTGCGCATAAGAAACTTCTGAAATAAAGCCTATTATAAACAGCAAAAAGCCTTTTAGTAATAAGTTGTGGACATTAATCAGTTTCATATTTTATTATTTTGCAAATTTTGTAGAGAGAAAAATAAATTTCTTCCTGTTTAACTTATCATTAGATACACTATCAATCTCGCCCTATAACCAAGCTTAAACCGATATTGAAACCAACACTATTTTGCTGATATTTAAAGGTTTCTTTCTTTGCACTTACTGTTACATCTCTTAAAGGCAAATCAATACCAACGGAAAGCTTTAGAAAATTCCCCAATAAATAGTTATAAGTTAGCTCCGGCTTAAAAGAAAGAATATCTGTAGAGATTACTTCGTTATCAGGTTGATATTCTATAGAGTAAAAAGTGTTGTATATGCTGGCTTCTAAATAACTCTTTTTACTTGTTTTTTGCCATAATCGGAGTTTTGCAGGAATAAGTGCCTCTATACCTCTTTTCTCGTTCTGGTATTTAAAACTTACTACCGGAGAAACAAATATCTTTCTTTCAAGCTCCACAAGTACTAAGCCGGCACCATAAGTAAATCGCTTATTTTGTTTTTTTTCAATATAAGCCATACCGCCCAAATTGATATTGGTTGGCAACTCCGGTTTAAAGAAATCATCTATTATATTGGTATAAAAAACTCCGGATAACGACCAATTATTCTTAAATGATTTGCTTAAACCTGCAGAAAAAGAAAGTCTGGAATACTGAGGTTGCTGATAATAATTTTCAGGAAGCACGTCCCATTCTGTATCTTGATTAACATTGATTAAATCTAATTTTTGATTAACGTTCTCATAACTTAGGCCGTATAATATAAAAACAGTGGTGTCTTTTAGAGACTGTCCACGGTTAAAAGAAAAAGTGAAAAAGGTATGCGCTGAGCTAACATTATTCAGGTCATCATAATTATTATTTTCTAATGGAGCCTGCGCAATAGTTCGGTATCCAATACTTATCAACTCGGCTTCGTTTTGAGCCAGTAAACAGGTAGTAAATATGCTAAGGTGAAGGATTAAAAATATTTTTTTCATGTTATGCTTGTGTTATTGTTTGTAAATAATTTTGAATTCGATTTTTTGTTGCTGAATTGAGTTTCCCTTCATTATTAAATTGACTATTGATTACCGAAACAGGCAGGCTTTTAGGAATTACATGCACTTCCATGTGCATTAAAACAGCAGCAAGGTGTGTTAGTCCTCTTAAATTACCCGCTTGTCCTTGTGCCACCCCAATAAGTGCTGCAGTTTTACCAGGAAATGTTTTAGTAAAATCTGTAGTGGAAACTAAATCGATGAAGTATTTTAAAATGCCCGAAAAACTACCATTATACTCCGGTACCACAAAAATTAGTAGTTGGGCTGGTATTAGGTATTCCTCTCTGATGCTGTTTGCATAGGTTGAAGTAGCTTGGTAAGACGGGCTATTTAATTTATCAAAGTCCACATCTGCCAGATTAAGCAGTTTGATTTTCTTATTGGTCGTATTTTTAAGAAGCAGCCTAATTTCTTTAGCTACCCTTAGGGTCATGCTTCCCGTTCTGTTTGTTGCTGCTATTATTGTTATCATATCTAATGGTTTTGTATCCATGTAGTGAGTAATTCCAGGTATCCGGGAGCATACGCTTTTTTGCCTTCGACAAGGTATCGTAGTTTCGCTTTTAAGGGCCATGCTCCTATATAATTGTATTTATCAGAATTTAATAGAACGTGCGTAGCCTTAGGCACCATTGTTATTTCATAATCCTGATGGGCTGTTTCTTTAAAAATTTGTCGATAAACTTTAATGCTGTTGGCGCTGTTTACATTCAGGTCATCCTCTCCAAACACGCCTAAAAAAGGAGTTTTAATTTGAGCTATTCCTTCTTTTGCATCAGCCGTTTTGTTGAGGCTTATAAATAATGCCCTATCTGTACTAATTGGTTCAGCAGGAATTATTTCCAATATTTCTTGTTGATTTTTTTCAAAACATCCTTTTTGCTCCATCCAGTTAATGGCACCGCCAACAAGTATCATATATGCCATATCGTTGGTTATTTTGGCCATTTCGGGTAATACCCACCCTGCTTGAGAAAACCCGATAAAGCCTACTGAATTGTTCTTTACCTCTTTTCTGTTTTTTATATGCCTCATAACGGTTATGGCTTCTTCTGCACGCATTTTCATGGATTGGTGAAGCCAGTTTCCGGTTGATTTTCCAACACCTGGTTTGTCCCAGGAAAAAACAGCTATCCCGTTTTCTAAAAAGTTATTTATTAAAACAGCATATCCTTCATTTGCAAACCTATCCTGAGGACCATCTCCGTGAATAAAAAGTATGGTTGGAAACGGTTCTTCGCCTTTGGGCAACAGAAGTGATCCTGAAAGTGTATTTTCTCCATCTGCAATTGAGATTTCTTCCACTTTACTTGTGCTAATAGTGTACCCGGTACTGCAAGAAGAAAAAGTAAAAACAACAGGTAGTAACAACAAAAAACAGTGTTTATAATATTTAGACATTTTCATGATTTTATATCTTAATTAACTCTTAAAAGGTTTTCAGCCATTCATCAATGTAGTCCACTACGGATTCTTCTATGGTTGTTTTTATCATCCCGTATTCCTCTGGTTCTAAGGCTTTTTCGGTGTATTGAAACATGTGGTTCAACTTTTTAAAAGTGTGCACTTTGGATTTAGGATTACTTAGCAGAACTTTTACTTTTGGTACATTTACTTTGGCAGAAACCAGCAAATCATTTTCTCCAAACAACTCCAGTACCGGCTCCTTAAAGGCTTTATAATCTGAGTCGTAATCATAATGAGTGGCATGGTACATCCAACGCGATCCGATACTACGATCCAGTACTTTTTGCACCAGCTTTTTAGGTGTTTTGGGTTCTACTTCTAAGGTATATTCCATTAGTTGTTTCCGTGATTGCTCGTAGGTAGGTGCATTTTTGATAATTTCAAGATAGTTTGCCAGCACTCTTGTTTGCTCATTGGTAACATTTGAGTCTATTCCAGTGGCATCATTCATTTCCCTGCCTTGCCTTACCAATGTTTCGTCTATTTCTGAAAAGCCGCTACCCAGTCTTATAATAAAGTCAGTTTTTACCTTACGGGCAGCCATAGGGGCTTTAAAGCCTCCTTGCGAATGCCCTAAAAACCCTATTTGCGTAATTTTGTATGGGGCATTTTCTCGCAACCACCTAACTGCTGTTGATGCGTCAGACGCATAATCTTCATCTGTTGATGCCTTCCAGTTACCTGAGCTTTTACCAACCCCTCTGTTATCGAATCTAAAAACAGCATAGCCCTCTTTTGTTAATAAATCTGAGAGTACCAAGAAATATTTATGTCCTATTACATCGCAATTTTTTTTGGCAGGAGGGTCTCCCATGGAATGGCCTGATATTAGAACAATTGTTTTTAAAGGTATGCCCGTTTTGGGATAGGTAAGCTCGCCAACAATTTTTGTGCTATCCCAAGGGTTAGTGAGTTTTATTTTTTTTATGTTGTACGCTCTTTTTTTTGGGTGTTGCGGACGGGGCACAGCCGCAACCTCTATAAATTCTTTTATTGAGGTGCAAGAAGCGAATATGCCAAGTATGAATGTTATTACTATTAATTTTTTCATTATTTCTTTTTTATTTTGATTCATTATTTTGCTTAAAATAAGCAGGCTTCCAAACAAGGTTTCCAAAGGTTATTTTCAATTTATCTTTTAAGGTTCTGCACTGCTTTACCTCTTGCCATATATTTTTATATTCAATAAAATTGATGGTGATGGGATTATTGGTTTTAATGTTTTTGGTTAGCCCATAGATTACTTTTTCTTCTTCTCGTTGGTAGGTTCCAAAAATTTTGTCCCAAAGCATTAACAGGCCGCCATAGTTTTTATCTAAGTATTTTGGGTTAGAACCGTGGTGCACCCTGTGAACCGATGGCGTGTTGAAAATTTCATCTAACCATCCGAGTTTTTGGATTTTTTCTGTGTGTATCCATGTTTGAAATTGCACCACAAAAATTAAAGAAACCATTGCCTGAAAGGGGTTAAACCCTATTAAAATCATTGGAATTAAAAACATCCATTCAAAAACACCTTCAACAATACTTAGCCGAAAAGAAACGGTAAGGTTATAATCTTCAGACGAATGGTGCACACTATGGCTTGCCCATAAAATGCGGTGTTCGTGCTCTATTCTGTGCATCCAATAATAGGTAAAATCCGCTGCCAGAATGCCCAAAACCCAAGTCCACCAATTCATAGGTATTTCGTAAGGAATCAGATAATAAATAGGTATTAGGGCAATAATTCCCAAGCTGCCTAAGAGGATTTTATCTGTGATTTTTCCTAAAAAGTATATGCCAATATTTGCCATGGTATCCTTCCATTTACGTTGTTTTTTTTTAATAAAGTCTGCTATAATTTCCAGTATAATTATAGAAACATTGAAAATAAAAAACAGACCCACATAATTCATTAAATGAGAGGTTTCAAAAAGGTTTATGATGCTATCCGTGTTCATTTTTATTAAAATTTGATTGTTAAAAAGGTTAATTTTAAAACTTTATACCAACTCTGAACTCCACCCCAAAATTTGTATTGAAAATTTTGGAGGTTTGTGCTTTCTGGTAAATGCCGGCTCCAATTACTAACCCAAAATCAGATTTAGGTATAAACATTAATTCTTGAGAAGACTCTATGCCTATAATAAAATTGTTGGAGTTTTCATTGTTAACAGCTACCAGGCGTTCTACACCAACAGGTATTTGTAACGAAACATTGATGTAAATGGCAGAGAATAAGTTATGGTAAAATACCGTTCCGAAACTGGGGGTAAAGTAATTTGCCGATTTGTAATTAGAATCTTTTAATGATTCGGGCTTTATCCTGTACCTATCAAATGAATAGATAAAGGGCAAAATCACTTTTTCGTTCTCAGTAAAACCAACATAGCTTACCCGCCACCCTTCGGTATGTTTGCTAATTATTTTTTGATACGATATTATATTAACCCACTTGAGCAAAAGGTTATTTTTGGTTAAAGGCAGGCTTTCGAAATCTGAAGAGGTAGTGAGCGCTTGCCGGTCGGTATAATTACCTGATCCATTATTTTTTAACCCTAATTGAGAAAACTCATTAAAGCAATGCTCTAATACACTTCGTATTAATATTTCATAGATATTAGAAATTTTTCTGGTAGAAAAATCATCGACATTACGGTCTTCAAAATGCTCAATTTCAAATACTTTTTTTACTCCTGGTTCGCTTTCTATATAAAACTCCAGTTTTATTTCTGCCCTTGCTGTTCTATTCGAAATAGAAACACGCTCTTCCTTTACTTGTAAAAACAACACCTTTAAAATAACAGGGGTCAGGCTTGAATCGTGCGGTAACGAAAAATCTGCAAAACCTTGTATAGCAGTTACCATATCCGGGGATAAAACAACATTGTTTTTTTTATCAGACCAGTTTCTGGAATACCCTATACTAGTCGTGTTTTTTCTGCCATCAATTACTTCTACTATATAAAACCCTCTGTTGGCAACATAAAAACCTTGGGGGTTTAACTGAACTTGAGTTTGAGCAATACTATTGGCAGAAACCATTAAACCAAGCAAAAGCATTACTACTATAGTTTTATTTATATTCATTTTTAAATTGGTTTACTGCCCTTTAAAATGAATTATTAAATACTTTGCATCCGAATCCGCTGGATCATCAACAACTACTGATAATGTAGAACTGGTAAGTGCTTTAATGATAAGTTTCAACTCTCCTTCTTCGGTTTCATTTGTAAGGATTATCGTTTTACCTTCCAGCTTATACTTTCCTTTTTCAAATTTTCCTTCAGAAACACTGGTATAAGTGTTGTTTTCTAAAAAATGCATGTAGTCATTTTTTTCAACTTTTTCGGGCTTATAGTCCACCCCAAATACTTCGTAATGGCTTAGTCTCCATTTTTTTAATAAAAGGTGTTGGCTTGCTGGAGGTAGTGTACTTTTAACTTCCTCTGATTTTAATAGTGTATTAGGAGGCGTAACTGCTGAATAAGCTAAGCCCGAAATAGCGATTGCGATAATTAATAATTTGATACTTTTCATTCACTTTTTTTTTGTTTGGTACAAAAGTGAAAGGAGAATGAGAAGTTTTAAAAAAAATGGTATGCAGGGTCTTTATTTGTGGTAGAAAATGGTGTTTTGGGATAAAATGTGTTTCGCCACAGCAGATTTGGCCGTATTTTGAAGAAAAATTAACCCGTATTATTCATGGAATTTAGTGGGTGTAGATACAAGGCGTCTAACTATGTAGATATACATGTGTATTTCAAGTAGTTAGCAACGAAGTAGATGCACCCACTAAATCCAAATAAAAACATAGTTGCCCAAATTTGGGTGTACCTATTTATGGAAAAAACCAACTGTATTTGATTGAAAATCAGTTGCCTACAAAATCAATCTGGTTTTATGGTGAATAATGCGGGTTAAGGAAAAGTTGTAGGCTACCTTACCTTGTAATTTTTTCCAGTTCTGAATTATACGATTTGGAAACGGGTATAGTAATATTTTCAACACCTTTCAGGAAAAGGTTAAAACCTTTGTTGGTTTTTTCTTTCTTTATAATGTTAATCGGGTTTACCATATAAGACCTATGGCATCTGATTATTTGGTAAGGTTGCAACTCCAATTCCAACTTTTTTATTGTATTCCGCAATATTTCTTTTTCAATAGTTTGATTGAATCTGTAGTAGATTACTACATAATTATCGCTCGATTCTACATAAAGTATATCTTTTAAACGAAGGTTTAACTTTTCTTTATCAGAAGATTCTTTAAAAGAAATAATCGTATCCGGGTTTATTTTTTCTTTGTTAATTTCCTTTTGCAAATAGTTAACGGTTTTGGTCTTTTCTTTAAAAGTTAAATAAACGAGCGTTGCAAAATAAGGCAGCCCAATTAAAAATATGCACTCAATAACATTGGTTATCCAAAGGTTAATAACAGAAGAGTTGTTCCCATCAATCAAAACCGTTAATAAAGTCCATACAGCCCCGATAAAAAATGATTCGAAAATGAACCAAAACACAATGGTTAAATAAGTGAAATGCTTTATTCCCAACATTTTTCGAATAAAAAACTGAGATAAAGCAAGTGTTCCTACAACACTTAAAAGTGCAATGTTTATCTCTAAAAAAATTTCGAACCCATTTTTATTTGGCGAATTATAGATACCAAAAGGTTCAAAAACATTGGTAAAAATAAATGCAAATATCCCTGTAATCAGGATAAGATTCCATTTGCCTTTTGTTGAATCTAGTGAGCTAATTTTATTATTCCACATACATTATTTAACTAACTATTTCTCTTTTTATGTTGGCTACAACGGTAGGTATTAAAAAATCGTAAATTTTTCGGATAGCGTAAAAGTATAAAAAAAGTATAAGATTAGAAGACTTACGCCTTATCTCAAACTCAGGTTTCTAGTATTTGATATTCAACTGGCTAATTATATTTCAACGGCTAAGTTCTAACTAGGACAGCATTTTTGTATTATCTAATATGGACATGTTGCTATTTGCTTAAACCCGCTTTATGCGATAGGGTTCGTAATGAGAATGCAAACTGCAATAAATCAGGAGTTTATATTCGCA
>CAZZML010000033.1:0-14386 GCA_964654735.1 uncultured Roseivirgaceae bacterium
TATCCCGACCTGCCCTCCGTACAAGACTTCGGAAGGCGGGTAGCACTTCAATCCCAATGGCTATCGGGAAGTATTGCCTAAAAAAAACTATAAAAATTTTGATGCGAATGAATTAATAGAGGTTCCCTCAATTTAAAGTACCTTAGCAGGTGCTATAAACAAAACTAAAAATGTATAAATTACTCGTTATTTTGCTATCTGCAATTGTATTAACTGGCTGCAATCAAAGCAATAATTTAGATCAAGCATCTTCCATCACCATTGATGGCAAAAAGATTGCAGAGCATATTAAAATTCTATCATCCGATGAGTTTGGAGGTCGTATGCCTTTTACTGAGTCAGAGACGAAAACCATTGAGTATTTAAAGTCTCAGTTTGAAGGCATCAGTGTTGACCCAGGTAATAGAGACTCCTATTTTCAAAAAGTATCCATGGTAGAAATTGAAGCCGTTGACATGTCTTCTTTAAAAATTGTTGGAAAAGGATTCGAAAAAGAATATACCTATAAAACTGATTTTGTAGCATTAACCAGAAGAGTAACTGAACACATTTCAGTTGAAAACTCCGAATTAGTATTTGTAGGATATGGTGTAGTAGCACCCGAATATAACTGGAACGATTATAAAGATATAGATGTTAAAGGCAAGACAGTACTTGTTTTAGTTAATGACCCAGGATTTGGCAGTAATGACAGCACCTTCTTTAAAGGAAATGCAATGACTTACTACGGGCGTTGGACTTATAAATACGAAGAGGCTGCTCGTCAAGGAGCTACAGGCATCATCATTATTCATGATACAAAGCCTGCAAGTTACCCTTGGGGCGTGGTAGAAAATGGATGGACAGGAGCTAATCTTTATTTAAAAGCTGAAGACAATAATATGAGTCGTTGTGATTTTGAAGGTTGGATAAGTTTAGAAACAGCCAAAGAACTTTTTATCGCTGCAGGAAAGCCAGACTACTATTTCACCCTAAGTGCTAAAGGTAAAGATTTTAAAGCTTTTGCTATGAATTTGTCGGTTTCCCTGTCATTTACCAATACCACGAACTTCTCCCAATCGCATAATGTGGCTGGCCTAATTAAAGGTAGCGAAAATCCAGATGAGGTAATCATTTATTCTGCCCATTGGGATCATCTAGGAACCGGTACACCAATAGATGGTGACTCTATTTATAATGGAGCCATTGATAATGCTTCGGGTACGGCTACCTTGTTAGAGATTGCTCGAGCCTTTAAAAATAATAAGCAGCCCAAACGTTCTGTATTATTTTTAGCAGTAACGGCCGAAGAACAAGGCCTGTTGGGCTCTGCTTATTATGCAGAAAACCCCATTTACCCTGCCAACAAAACTGTGGCTGTTATTAATATGGATGCTTTAATGGCCATTGGAGAGATGAAAGACCTAACCGTAGTTGGGCATGGGCAGTCTGAATTGGATGATATTGCCGAAACTTTTGCAACCCAGCAAGGCAGATATATTATTCCAGACCCTGAACCAGGCAGTGGTCATTTCTTTCGTTCCGATCATTTTAGCTTTGCGAAAGTAGGCATCCCTGCGCTCTATGCTTCTGGCTCTTATGAGCATATGACCCGAGGGGTAGAATATACTAAGACCAAATCAGAAAAATATATAGCCAATAATTACCATCAACCTTCGGACGAATACACTAATGATTGGGATTTGAGTGGAATGGTTCAAGATGGAACCCTTTTTTATCAAATTGGCAAAAAACTTTCGAACGACACTAGCCTTTGGCCGAAATGGAAAGACGGCTCTGAGTTTAAAGCTATAAGAGAAAATAAATAAAGCTACTTACTTGCAACTTAAACCCAATTTTATTGACCTTGCTTTCGAATGAGCCTTACACTTACTGAATTCGAACAATTATTTGACCAGTACTTTGAGTCAATTAAGAACTTTGTTTATTTTAAAACAGGCAACACTTCTGTTTCAGAAGATATTGTGCAAGAAACATTCATAAAATTATGGGAGCGGAAGTCTGAGATAAAAGTAGAAACAGTCGCTAGTTTGCTTTATACCATTGCCTCTAATCTGGCAAAGAATCATATTAAACATCAAAGTGTGGTATTTAATTTTGCAAACAAGCAAAAAATTCATTCGTATGCTGAAACACCTCAGCAAGTATTAGAAGGGCAAGAATTTGGCGAAAAATTAGAGAATGCGCTAGGTAGTTTGTCAGAAGCACACAGAACCACTTTTTTAATGAACAGGATTGAAAAAATCACTTATTCAGAAATAGCTCAAAGGTTAGATATAAGTGTTAAAACTGTAGAAAAAAGAATGAGTATAGCACTTAAACATCTCTATCAGGCACTGGGGCACAAACTATAATCTAGCTTCCTAAAGGCCTTCTTGCTTATTGTTCGATAATTTTTATTAATGTAACTAACTACCAACATTTAGAGTTCATCCTTTTATCTTAGCGGATGTAATGCAATTAAAGGTAAAAATTATACTGTTTTCTCTTCTAGTAAGCCTAGTGGCTACTGCCCAACAAAAAAGTAATTTAACCTACATTACAGTACAATTTTCGCATATTACACTAAGTAGTGCACTTACTAGCATTGCAGATTTATACCATATTCCGATAGCCTATAATTCTGAGGAAGCCGACAAGTATTTTATTTCAGCTGATTATAAAAACATGTCTGTAGAAATGGTGTTGAAGCAACTTGCAGAAACAGCGAAGATGGAAGTTGCTAAAATTAACGATGTATTTGTATTAAAACCTGTTGAACCTAACTCAGTAAAATCATTAGTTAGCATTTCTGTAAAAGTTGAAGATGCCTATTCTGGAGAACCACTGGCCTATGCCTTAGCAAGCATTCCCAACTCCAAATTATTTTCCACAACCAATCGACAAGGCATATTCAGCTTTTTAAATGTTGTAGATACGGCAATGATCCAGCTCAGTTATTTGGGATATAAAGACACACTCGTTGCCATTCATAACTTAAACTCAACAATAAGGCTCAGACCTGACCCAAGCCTGTTAAAAGAAATTATTATTAAAGACCAAGGCTCCAATACCATACTATATGGGGAAGAAACAAGCAAAATCACCTTTAACCCCTCTGCACTAGACCGCTTGCCTGTTTTGGGAGGAAATGATGTATTTAGGGTACTTCAGCTTTTACCAGGCGTTAGTGGCACTAACGAAACTTCCTCTGGGCTAATAGTCAGAGGGAGTTCGCCTGACAAAAATCTAGTTCTACTCGATGGGTATTCACTTTACCATGTAGATCATTTCTATGGCATTTATAGTTCATTTAATTCCAAAGCCATTAAAAACATTCAACTATATAAGGGTAACTTTTCTGCAAAGTATGGCGGACGCTCTTCGAGTGTAATGATTTTAACTGGTAAAGATGGAAATAGGCAAAAATTTTCAGGAGATTTTGGAGTTAATTTTGTAGATGCAAATGGAGTGTTAGAATTTTCTTTGTCAAAAAAAATAACTGTGGTAGCTGCTGGCCGGAGGTCAATTACCGATGTGGTAGAAAACTATCTTTTTAAAGAACTATTTGATAAAGCAGTAGTAAATTCGGGAGATGCCAATAATGTTCCTAACTTAAATTATGAAGAGCTTAATCCAAATTTTAGTTTTGGTGATTTTAATGTTAAGGCAAACTATAGAGCAAATGAAAATAATAATTTTGCCTTAAGTTTTTACTCGAGCAACGATAATTTGAGTTATGAGTACATTAAAAATGTGGAAGATTTTGTGGAATACACCACCTCTGAATCTAGTAGATGGGGTAATTTAGGATTCAGTGGCATTTGGTCTAGACAATGGAATAAGAAAGTCAATAGTCAAGCACAAATTGCTTATTCATCCTATTACAGCAACACAAAACTTGAAGATACTTATGTTTATAACGACACTCTAGGGCTAGCAGATGAGGAGTATTTGCAAGCACAAAATAATAATGTTAGAGATTTTACGATTAAGCTTGATAACCAACTTCAAACTTCGAAAAATTCAATCCTAAACTTTGGTATAGCTAGCACCTTAAATACAATTAACCTTTCTTCCATTTTAGACGAAGAGGTTTTTCCAGTTTTAAATCAAGAAGGATTTCAATTGCAGTTCTATTCAGAGTACAGCCTTTTTATCACTCCAAAATTAGAAACTAGGCTTGGCTTACGAGGCAATTATTTTAACCTAACCGATAAACTCTATTGGGAGCCTAAAGTAAATTTAAAATATAATGTATTACCCTGGATGAGCCTCAAAGGCTCTTGGGGAATCAATAATCAAATGATTTCCAGAATCTTAAGACTCGATTTGTTCACAAGTAACCCTGATTTCTGGATTTTGTCCAATAAAGATATTCCGGTTATTAATTCGAACCAATGGGCCGGTGGTGTGCATTTAAACTTTGATATTGCAAGTATTGATATAGAAGGGTTTGTAACGAACACATACGATGAAGTTGAGTACTTGCCTTCACTAAGAAACTTTGATGTGGACGATCAGAACCAAGAGCAACTTTATGCCGTAGGAAGCACAACTACAAAGGGAATTGAATTTATGATAGAAAAAGGAGTAGGAAATTACTCTGGTTGGATAAGTTATACCTTAAGCAATTCACTTAATGTATTCGAAGAATTAAATGGGGGAAACCCATTTCCATCAAGATATGACCAACGACATGAATTTAAACTGGTAAATATGTATAATTTAAATAAATGGAATTTTTCGCTGATATGGATTTATGGAAGCGGCAAACCGTACTCAGCACCAGAAGGCAGTTTTTCGCTTACTACTCTAGATGGCTCAAACATTACTAATATAGCTTATTCTTTAATAAATAATGAACGCTTACCAGACTACCACCGTTTAGACCTATCTACTACTTATAACTTTAATCTAGGTAAAACAAAAGCAAAAGTAGGGCTCTCGGTTTTCAATGTTTATAATAGAAAAAATATAAAATACAGAAGGTTTAGTAAAATAACGTTTGATGAAAATGGCAATTTATTAGGCAGCGATAAATACATTGTTTCCGATATTTTATTATTAGGTGTTACACCTAGCCTGTTTATTAACTGGAAATTTTAAATATGGTTAAATATATATACATAGTGCTCTTTATAGGTCTTTTCTCATGTGCAGCATTGGAAGAACCACCAGCTTCTTTAGTTGTTGAAGCTTATATATATGAAAATAAACCTGTTGAAAATATTAAGGTTTCCCTTATTAAACAAATTAATTCGAGCATGGAAGAAATTGCTGTTACAAATGCTGAAGTGTACATTAAATCGAACAATAGCAGGTACAAATTAATCGAATCTGCAAAGCTTGGCTATTATGAATTAGATTTTGATCTACCAATTATTAGTGGCGTTACATACGAACTAATTGTAACCTATAATGATTTAGAAATTGTAGGAGAAACAACGATTCCTAAATCTATAACTAATTTAGCAGCCAATAAAGATACAATTGAAGTAACATTGCCAACCGATTTTATAAATGTTACATGGCAAAACACTCCTGAATCTTGGTATTTAGGAGTGCTTTCAGAAAACCAAGCTGGAGTTACTGATTTTCCTTTTAATAATTTTTTTAGCATACCAACACAAAAATCTTTAATTAAAATCACGCCAAATGATATTCAAACCCTTGGAAAACAAGAATTTATACTTTATGGTATTACTAAAGAATACGAAGATCTATACCGCATCTCCAGCTCTTCGATAGGGTCTTCTAATGCTGGAAACATGAGTAATGGGTTTGGCATTTTTGCTGGTTTTAGCAGCGATACGGTTACATTTTTTGCAATGCAAAAATAATAAGATCAGAAGGTAGGGTAATTATAGTAATAATTGTATAATTAGAAGAATATAGAAAAATATGAAGATTGAAAAACTTGATAATAAAATTAACCAAGTATTATCAGGCTGGGATAGTCCTAAACTAAAGTCGAGGCAAACCATTTGGCAGGCTGTAAAGGATGAAGTTCAGAAAGAGAACGCCCTCATTGTACCCATTAGTAAATGGAAGTTGTATGTAGCTGCAAGTGTCGTTGCCATTGCAATTTCATTTGGCATATTCTATACTTCACAAGTTGAAGTTGTTTCCACTACTCAAGCAACTAATTTTAACTTGCCAGATGGCTCAACTGTTAACTTAAATCTAAATAGCAGGGCTTCTTATAATTCAGTAAGTTGGCTATTCAACAGATCGGTTGCACTTTCGGGCGAAGCTTTTTTTACTGTTAAAAGAGGAGAAAAATTTAGTGTACTTACTGAAGGGGGAACCATAACTGTTTTAGGCACTTCTTTTAATGTTCTATCTAGAGTGAATAAGTTTAAAGTAGAATGCTTCACAGGTAAGGTGGCGGTAAATAATGGTACAAATAGTTCAATCATCACTAAAGGAGAAGTAGTTACGCAATCGGAAGATAAAGAAGCCTTAGTTAAGGAATCTATACTTCACAACAAATTAAGTCCAAATTGGGTTACCGGAGAGTATTCGTATAGAAATGAGCGGTTAGTGACTGTATTAAATGATATTTCGAATCATTTTGGGATTGATATTAAAGCAAGCAATAAAATTAATAAGTTAAGCTTTACAGGTGTTTGGAATAAAGAAATGACCTTAGATGAAGTGTTAAAAATTATATGCTTGCCATTTAATTTAGAGGCAAAAACAAATGATAATAGACAATTCAAAATTGATCATAAGACAGATTAGCTAAAGGAGGGGTGTTTTTCTACTACCTGTACGTACGGGGTGTAATAAATACATTAAAACAAGGCGCTAATACCAGCCCTCATTGAATGAATGATATCAACATTTTCCGGTTTTCGGCCTTCATAAAAAAGCTGTATTTGCAAACCATTTACTAAGCGCTGTTGCCAGCTCAATATAATTGAATAATTATTGCCAGGTCTAAGCCCTTTTAATAACTCATAGCCAATGGGAGTCTTTTCATCCCCTTTAAAGTCGATAGTTGTGTATTTTACTAGGGCATTAAATACAAATTTTGAAGCAGTGCCGATCCTGAGTTCAGATGAAACCTCATTTAGCAAGGAGTAACTGGAGTTTTCTTGAATTCCTATTTCCTCACTAAGACCATAATTATATGTGGTTAATATTCGTAATGTTGGTTTAGGTTGCCAAGCTAATGAAGGCCCCATTTTTGTGTCATTAATCTGATAACTTCTACCTTTTAGATAGTCTGAGTTACTTAATCTATCTGCAAATAATCCTTTAAACTCAACTTGAAACTTACGCTTTACATTCCAACGAATTGCCGCTGAGTATTCAATATCTTTTCTACTTTCAAACCCATTAGTGTACAACACCTTTCTACTTCTTGATAGATAGCCTAAGTTGACACCAAACGCTGGGTTATTCTTATTTATAAAGAAATTAGATCGAAAAGTTTCTCTAGCCGAAAGCAGTTTTGAAGTATCGAGATCCGCAATAAATGGAACTAAGCGAGCAGATAATTTATTTTCTGTTGTACTATATTGGGTAGTCCAAGAAGTAATATTTGACAACCTACTTGCCATTTTTTTTATTCCTCTTTTCTTATTCCAACTTCTTGGAAACCCAAGAGAAAGCCTATAATTAAACCTGTTTTCAAAGGCATCTACAAACTCATTAGAAGGCACATAGATTTTGATAAAACGCTTTTCGTCATAATTAAAGGCTTCGTAAAACTCGTCTATGTCTTTAATACCATCTCCATTATCATCGCGCCAGGCATGTGTACCTTCTCCTGTAGGTACTTCAATAAAAATATATTCTCTTTTGGGCACTCTTGAGTTAGCAATATTATAGCTTAACTCATTTCTGATAGATTTTGGAATAATGTCCCCTATCCAATCCAGCCTGCCCGATATACTTTCTATGTTCTGGTTCGCCTGTAATTTATTACCTAAATCTCTGTAATTTAATACAAGATTTATGGAGTGATTAGTACCAATTTTGGTTTTTAATTTGGCTGTTACTGTTTCCGCCTCTGTAGCCTCTTTTAATTCTCCATTTGTAGGTAGTTTATCCATTCTTTTAGAATACATAACTTCGAACTGGCTTGTAGCTGATATGTTTCCTCGTACAAAAAATTGGTGCTCGTCAAAATAATTTCGAGAAGAGATAATAGAATCGGATGGACTATCTATAGCTGTATTTTGTTGTAAGATATAGCGATAACCCGGTTGCACCTTACCCTTAATATAGGCTTCTGCATTCAATTTTCGCCATTTAGCAACGGAGGTTGGCAAAACTCCATCCATAAAAAAGGCATTGGCATTAACTTGTAAAAAGCCGACAGATTTAGCTCCATTTATCTGGTGTTGAAACCCATTTATCGTATTAATTTTGGAACGATAGTTTGCATTGTATGTTAAAAAATTCAGAGAATTTTTTTCAATTCCAACTCCCACTTTAACATTAATATCCTCTTCTCCTAAATTATTTCCTCTGGCCTTAATGCCCCAGTCTCTATCAAATTCAACCCTTCTAAACCTATCAATAACATTGAAATTATTGCTTAAATACTCGGTCTCAATGTTTGAAGAAAATGTATAGGAAGAGTTCCCTAATGGCTTTTTAATAAGCTCAGCCCCAAGTAAAAAAGCTTGTCCATTATTGTCACTACTATGCAATTCTGAGAAAAGATTCTTGTCCAATTGAGAAAACGATGATTCGAAATAAACTCTTCCGTTACTCCCTAAAGCTCCTTCACCAGTTATTGACACCAATTGTTTTTTATTTGGCGCAGTTAATAAAATATAAGGAATGTAGGCTCCCAACCCATCTCCCACCCACTCATACACTCTACCTTGAGCTACATATTCTAGTATTTGATAATTCCCTTTGCCTAATCCAACTTCTGTAAATTGAAGAGTATATAATTCATTTAAATTGTTGGTAGTGCGAACAAAAACAGGCTCAGTGTTGCTACCTATGATAGTGTCTTTTTTAAAGTACAAAATTTTATCAGGGTTGTAATCGGTCAGTTTCTCTCCAGGAACAACTGCTTGCTGAAGGCTGTCTCCAGCATTGCTCAAAATTTGCTTGTCACTGTCTGACAATGGCCTAAACAATGATCTATTCTTATTATCTTTTTCTTGATAATAGCTAATACCTAATTTAATTTTACCTAATTGCTGATTATGCGATGCCGTGATGATGGATCTCGCATAGCTTCTTACAGCATATTCGTAATCTACTCTAATACGAGAATATTTTGTTAAAAGCACATTGCTGGTAAACTCAATTTCTGCTTGGTTATAATCTATTGTATAATCATTATCATACCCTCTTATTAGCTGTTTGCCATCTAAATATACTTTTTCTGAGTTAGCAATAATAATAACAAAACCAAGCCCCTCTGGTGGAGGCACTTTATAGGGTCCGTAAACACCTTCTTGAATTTCAATTCTTTCAGATGCAAATTGGCCCTTCGCAGAAGAGGCTCCGACAGACGTTTTTGATTCTTTTGTAAAGTAATCGATGGTACCTCCTAATACATTTTTTCTATACTTTAAAAAGCGAGTATCTCCATTTTCTAGCACCACATCTCCCCCTGTTACAGAAAACTTATCGTTGTATAATTGAATAAAAACTTTATCGAAATCCTGTAACTGTTGTGTGTTTCCCTCAGGTTGAAAAGGTATGTCTTGGTCGGTAATGGAAGCCCGAATATTTAGATCGTCAGATAATTTTCCTTCTAAACTTAAATTTAAGCTTGAATTAACGGAGAGGTTCTGTGTGTTACCTGTAGCAAACCCTCTACTAATCTGCCCACTCCTATTTAGGTTTCCCATATCAAAAAGCTCCTGCCGCTTATCAGCATATCTTAGCTTCGAAACTGCTTTATTTTGTGCCAAAAAGAGTGCAGTTGAATCATAATAACGAGTTGAATCAATTTGATACACTTTTGAGAATACTTCGGGCAGTACTGAAAAACATACTTGAAGGCTATCAATAATAGAACCTTTGAGTTCAATTCTAAATTCGGTAGCATTTAAAGGTGTTATTGAATACTCAATGGTTTTATTTGAAACAAAAACTGACTCAAGAACTACTATTTGATTTGAAGTAATTGTAGAAGACTGTTTAATAGTTTTGCAGTGAACGCTATTTTCCTGTGCCTGGGAGTCAAGCAGAAAAAAAAATAGTAAACCACTAATCAGCCACCGCATTAGTCTATAATAGGAAATTCAATTGTGAAGGTAGTTCCCTTATTAAGTACAGAACTAAAGTAAATTTTACCTTTCATATTTTCAACTCCATATTTAGTCATTGCTAAACCAATACCTAAGCCTTGCTCCTTTGTAGTAAATTTCGGAATAAATACCTTGTCCATAATTTCCGGCATAATACCTTCTCCGTTGTCAGTAATGCTAATTACTAGTTTCTCACTCGCTTTAGTTTCAATTAGCACTTCAACATATTCTTGGTGCTGCTTAATCGATTGTTTGGCATTTAATAATAAGTTGTTCAACATTCGAGATAATAATCCTGGATCAACCATGCTATATACCTTTTTATCTACCAGTTGTAACTTAATTAACAACTCTTTTTCCCCAGAAAAAAGTTCGATTGATTTTTTGATAATAGCTTGAACTTCAACCCTTTTAACTACTGGACTCGGCATTTTAGCAAACTCACTAAACGATGAAGCAATGCTATTCAAGGTTTCAACCTGATCTAACACACTTTGAAGTGGATTTGTTACCTCTTTTGGAATGGACTCAATTTTACTTAGCTTATTAGCAAGCCTTTGCAGAGTCAACTTCATTGGTGTTAAAGGATTCTTTATTTCGTGCGCTACTTGCTGGGCTGCCTCCCGCCAAGCCTTCTCTTTTTCCGATTGCTTTAAGGCTACCTTACTTTGCTCCAACTTGCCCAACATCTGATTATATGCTTTAATCAGCATACCAAGCTCATCAGACCATTGAATATTTATTGGTTCTGTCTGCTCAGAAAAACTAGTAGCCTTCAACTTATCGCCTATTAATTTTAATGGACGTGTAAGCCATTTGCCTGCAAAATAGGTAGCTAACATAGTGGCAAACAATACAATTACAAACACATTTAAAATGGTATTGAAAGCATCCCTCTTACTAGAATTTAAAGAAGTATTTGTGCTAAAAAAAGGAACCGAGATTATACCTAGAATTTGCCCTGTTTCTTCCGATCTAGCTGCCACATAGGAGTTACGATACATTAGCTTATCTATCGATTCTTGAAGCACCAGATGGTTTTTTCCTTTTTCCTTAATCACATTTAATGCATATTGATTAATATAGGGTGCCAATACTTTTTTATTAAACACACTAGGCTGCGAACTGCTTATAAGAGCTCCTTCCAAATCAAATAAATTAATATCTAGCTCCGTGTTATCTGATAACAACTCTAGTCTTTCAGCCAGTTCATCATAGGCATTCTTATCTGCTAAAAAAATAGCTAAAGAAGAGCTTATCTGGTTCGATAGCCTTTCAACCAAGGTTGTTTTTGTAAGATTCGACTCTACTTCGAATGAATTGGCCAAAAGGCGAAACGTAACTGCAGTAACAAGTATTAGGGGTATAATAAAGACAAGATTTAAATACCATATAATCCGCTCTGTATAAGAAAATGACTTCATTTCACTTTTACTTATATATGGAATGCCAAACCAAACCACCAAAATTGGAAACAGGATAATTAGCCAAATAAAAGAGAAATTTGATAAAATAATTTTGTATTGGTTAAAAGGTGTACTTGCAATTATTAACCTTTTCTTTACAGATTGAGCTACATACACCAAGCCATTTTGAAACCATACTTGCTTAGAGTTTGGGCTAATATGAACAGGAAACTCAATAGCTCCTAAAGAGTTTACCATCTCACCATTTAGGTAATATGCAAAACTTGTTTCATTGGTAATATGCAAACCAAAGCGGTTATCTACTAATAAGGAAGGGTAAACCAAAGAGCCTGAAAATTGCTTTTCGATAAGCTCCACAAGCACATAACCAATAGTTGCATTTTTTCTTTTTATCGGAGCAAACCCAAAGTAATGCTTTGAAAAATTGTGTACCTTATCATTAATTCTAAAAACGGAAGGATACTCTGTTTTGCTTTTAGGGTCACCAAAACCTTCTAATATTTGAAATATAGTTGCACTACTTTCCTCTCTCTTTAATGGAACTCCTCTGCTATCGAATAGCACTATTTTTTGTTCGTACTTATTTAAGTATGAGTTCAAAAACACTTGTCTTATTTTACTAATGACAGTTTTCTTTGACAAAAACGGGCTTGAGAATCGGGAGCGAATAAATTGATCAGAAGACAAATCAGTTAAAGCAGTAGATAGCAAAAATTCAGCAAATTGATCAGAAGATGCTAGTTTTTTATGAATAATAGAATTTAATGACCTTATTTTTTTCTGGGTTTCAAACCTATTAATGACAACACCATTAACACCAGATAACATTCCAAAAAATAAAACGATGTAAAGAAACCTTTTATAAGTTGTCGTATTAAGCGATCTGGTAAAATCAAAATACCAAAGCGCGATAATGACCAAAACATTTACCATCGCTAAATGGGCAAATGGCATATTTGCACTATAAGATAAAGGTAAAAATAAAAGCAGCCCTAGTATAAGTAAGCCAATTAACTTCTTAAGGCTAGACACATATTTTAATAAATGCCTCACAATAGTGTGATAGAGCAGAAAGGTGGATACGTTCAACAATATCACAATGGCAAATGTTATAATCCTGGTCCAGCCAAACTGTAATGATTGTGAAATATCGATAGAAACCTGTGAGTTATCGTAAATTGATCGTAATTGAAAGAATGGATAATTAATTACCCAAAATGTTAGAAAGGTTAGCACCAGCAAAAGTCCGCCAGACACAAATCCATTGGTGGGGCGCATTAGTAGTTTTAAGAATCGTTTATTTTTTGCCCAGACACCAATCCGAAAACTTATCAATAAAATAAACATACTGTTTATCAAGAGGTCTGCAATAGATCTTTCGAACCAAGAAACAGCATAATATTGAGGATCGAATAAGTTAACAGCTGCAAACACTGTGGTGCCTTCCATAAGTGGAAACACAATTTTAAAATAAGCCCAACCAAACACTATTAATAAAACCTCAAACGCCTTATTTCTTTTTAAAACAAACCGATACAACGCATAGTAAAAGAGCAATTGCAGCAACAGAAGCAAGAAATCAATATAAATAATAGGCAACACAATGGCTGGTTTATAGCCACTTTCCAGCTTTATCTTGCATATTGGGTTATCATTAAACTGAATTATATGCCCATCTAAGCTGCTATCTAGCGAAGAGATTTCTATTCTTCCTTTTTGCCCAATTTCTGGGTTTAAGGCAGATTGAATGTAAAGGTTATTAATGGGATATTTTCGAAATAAGGTAATCAACGAATAAACTTCGAAGGTCTTGTTACGGTAGTTAACCACCCATTTGCGAACTATAAACTTACCATAGGGCTTGTCAATATAATTATACCTATATGTCCCTTTTACATCGTCATATTCAGGAACAAACTTAAAATCAGACCAATTTATCAACCGCCCACTTTCGTAAATAAAAAATGGATAGGGTGTTTGCTCAATATCATTAATGTTAACTTGTCCAAATAACGACAAGCTATCAAGTACAGGTATCATAGCATACTCTTGCTCCGATACCTGAGTATTAACGGCTTTGGCTATAAATTTTTCATTTCTTTTAACCTGAGCAAATTGCTTTTCTACCCACCACCGTACTAGAAGTGTTATCAGAATTAAAAAAAGTGTGGTGTATAAAAGATTATTTTTTTTCACAGCAGAAGTAAATATAAGAGATATCTAATATTTGCCTTTGCCTAAGCAATAATTAATCCCTTTATTTTTCAGTATTACCTCAAATCCGCAAGGAAAATCTATTACAATCCATAATATGATGTCATTCAGTGGTGATGAGAAGTGCTAAGTATTTGATTTAAAGAGTTAGTGCTAATCGCTTTAATCAATTGCTCAATTTAGGTATTCGCTTTTCTACTTTGTTTATACCAAATATAGCCCACTATTGCAACCAAAAGATAAGGAGCGGTAAACAGGTACATTATGCCAAAATTTAAAGTAGAAGCTAATTGTTCCTGACTCCCATTGCTTACATTGGTTTCTAAAGTGGCTCGGCACATAGCACATTGAGCAAGCCCACTTGTAAGAGTAATAAGGCTAGCTAAAAATAAAACAAATGCTTTTACCATAGGGCAAAACTAACTCAATCTATTAATAATAATGTTATACAACTAGTGCTTTTACATTAACACCCTGCCTAACCTGATTAATTCATGAATATTTGTTATGAGCATTTTAAGTGTCTGCCAG
>CAZZML010000034.1:0-14275 GCA_964654735.1 uncultured Roseivirgaceae bacterium
TTTATAGACGAAAACTAAATAGCATTAAGCCACCCACCAGATGGTGAATGACTCAATACAGGTTCTGATTTATTAAGTCGTTTGTTATTTACCAATCACAATTCGTGTTGTATATATTTTATTTTCCCCAATTAACCTCATAAAATAGATTCCATTAGGTAATGCAGTAGTATTAACTTCAATCAAATCGTTTGTACTTCTCTGTTGCAAAATTGCCATCCCATTCAAATCATAAATAATTATCGAGCCAAACGTTTTACTAGGTTGTCCTATAAAGAGCTTGTTTTGAGCTGGTTGAGGATAGATTTTAATGTTGTTTGCCCTTAAGTCTTCTAACCCCGTAATATTATCAATTATTTCAAATACCTGATCTACCTCTGGAGCTGCATTGTAAATAGCATTGCCTGGTTGATTGGCGGTAACAGTAACTGTACCTACAGATGTAGGAGTTAGAGTGTTTCCAGTTATAGTTGCTGGGCCAACTACACTAAACTCGATAGCTAACCCAGATGTAGCAGAGGCAATAAGTTCGATACTATTAACTTCGCCCATCACAATACCTGAAAGAGCCTCAAAGGTGATGGTCTGGTCTGCCTTAGCAATATCAAAACTATTAATGACCGAGGTTGCAGCAGCATAGGTAGCATCTCCTGCTTGCGAAGCCATAACTTCTACTGTGCCGGCACCTGTTATGGTAACCGTATTGCCACTTATGGTTACAGGCCCCGACACTACCGAAAAGCTAATTTCAAGCCCGGAACTGGCGGTTGCAATAAGTTCAAAAGGGGCATCACCAAAAGTTTTGTTGGTAATAGCAGTAAAATCAATTGTTTGTGTTGCAAAGGCTACATCAAAAGATTGTGTAACCGATGGAGCCGGGTCGTAATCAATGTTTCCGGCTTGTTCGGCTTTTACCTCTACAGTACCAACCCCGGTAAGGGTAATAGTTGAGTCCGAAATAGTGGCCGGTCCCGAAATAATACTAAAACTAACAGGCAGCCCCGATGATGCCGAAGCAGAAATATTGAAGTCAGGGTCTCCGTAGGCTTTATTACTTAAACTGCCAAAATTGATAGTTTGGGAGTTTCTATGAAATATCCAGCCAATTACGTCTCCATTATCAATAGAATTATAGGCATTAAAGATAGCCCCTCCGGTGGCAGTTACACTTTCCATTTCCAAGTAATGGGCATCTACTACTCCACTTGTTTTACTAAAAGTAATAGACGAACCGGTTGTTTGAGGATATATTAGAATAGGGTCGGCAGACGTGCCTGTAAGTGTAAAATCGTTGGCTGTAACGGTAGATATCCCCGAAGTTCTAAGAGTAGTACCTGCTGTAATTGTAAAATTATTAACACTTAAATCGTAATAAATGGTGCTGTTGTTAATAGAGTTTTTAGCAAACGTAAAATTGTTTAAGTTTATAGTATTGGTGCCGCTACTGGGCTGGTTAAACGAACTACTAATAATAAGCTCTGAACTGCTTCCGTTTACCGTAATATTTGTGGCTCCTCCTGACTGCCAACTACTTACACTTACTGTTGAAGTACCTAAATTTAATGTTTTAGGGTTAGACTGTGCAAAGCGAAGCTCAAAAAACACCTCTACATTATAATTGTTGGTATTTAATATGCCATTTTCCATTTTAAGCCTATAAAGCAATAGGTCTCCTCCCAGTGTCCAGTTACCGCCCGCAAGAAAATTGGCTTCGGTGTTATTACCCGGCCCACCACTAAAATTGATGGTTTCGCTACCCGTTGCAAGAAAATTTAATGTACCTACATCAACAGTTACAGAGGCTGGTATGTTAACAGATCCATAGGCATTCATTTCCTTACTAAATCCGGAAAGTGTAAACCCATTGCTAACGGTAGAAGCATCTAAATCATTAAAATTAGCCTGAAGGTCATCAATCACTACCACTTCTCCGGTGGTATTAAACGAGTTGGCATCAAAAAACACATTATCGAGTACTCCAGGTACGGTGGTGTGCATAGTGCTGCCACCACTGGTTGTGGCCCAATGGGCAGCATAGTCGCTCCAATTGCCTCCATTGCCTACCCAATAATAATCCAAGTCGGTAATGGGGGTAATAATCCAGCCAGTGTTGTTACCATTATCAATGGTTTGGGTAGCATTAAAGGTAGCACCCCCTGTGGCAGTCATATCTTGTAAAATAAGATAGGTGCCATTTACCGTGCCGCTTGTTTTAGAGATGGTAGAAACTGTGCCCGACACTGTGCTACCCAAGGTAATGGGCAATGCTTTAGTGCCGTTTAGGTTTAAATCTGAATTAATGGTGGTTACTTCATCGTCTTCAAAACTTACATTTGCCCCCGGCTCCAGCGTTAAGTTTTCAAACGTATTACTACCCTCTAAGATAGTAGAGCCACTTAAATGCACATTATTAAACATAAATCCACTTGTGGTATTGCTTTGCACTATTATGCCTCCACTAAGGTACAGGTTGGAAGTGCCTGCGTTTAGGGTTGGTTGGTATGAGTAGTTGGAAAGATTAAAATTTCTTGCATATATATCACTGCTCCCCAAATTAACCGTAGTTCCTTCTGCCGTTCCTAAAATGGCAATATCTATGCTTGAGGTTACCGTTTGGTTATTGGTATTGATAATGCCTTTATATAAACTAATGCTTTGTGCCGACAAGGGGTCTTGTAACGTATAGGTTCCTTCTCCATCAATGCTAAAATTTAGGTATGCACCATTGGTAGAGTTGGTAATGGTATGGTTTCCACTGCCTCTTAAGCTAAAATTCCATATATTTTTAACTACTTCAGGGGTAAATGTTGCCGAGCCAAATACTTCTAATCTAAAAGCAAATGATCCTGTAATAGTAGGGGCGTTGATAACGCCTGTCCAATCCATATCTTTTGTCTGCGCATTTAAATCAAGGGTAACCGTTTGGCCAGTAGTGCTAAACGAATTAACATTAAAAAACACATTATCTGTTTTGGTTGGGTAATCGGTGTGCATGGTGCTGCCGCCACTGGTGGTAGCCCAGTGGTTGGGATAGTCGCTCCAATTGCCCGAGTTTCCCACCCAGTAGTAATCTTGTTCTACCACGGGGTTGATTGTCCAGCCGGTAGTGTTACCGTTGCCGGTAGAATTATTGGCTGTAAAACTTGCCCCTCCAGTGGCATGTACATCGGCCAGTTCTACATAATCAACATTTATGCTTCCTAAAGATTTAGAAAAGGTGGACTGTGCCCCGGCCGTACTAGATTTTATTATTACACGGCTGTGCTTATTACCGTTTGCCACTAGGTTATTGATAGTAAACACATCGCCACTTTGTAAGGTAAGGGTTTCGCCTGCAACAGTGGTTATTTCGTTAAAACTGGCATTGTTTTTTAAGATTCCACCACTATTAAACTCTACATCGTAGTAGGTGAAGGGGCCATCGCCTGCGTCATCACCATAAAAAAGGGCTACGATAATTTTAGAAGTGCCGGTATTGATGGTTTGGTTGGTGCCAAATATCCACCAACGTTCGGTGGTAATAACAGACGACCCCAAATTAAGTACTTTAGTTAACGAGCCACTTGTTTGAAAAAAATTGCCTGCATTAATTGTATTATTATTGGTGGTAAAAGTACCTGCCAGTATAAAAATACTATTGGTTGTAAACACATCTTGTAAAGCCCATTCACCGCCATTACCATTAAAGCGTGTAATAGAGCTTGTTCCTAACGAAGTGCCGTTGGTGGTTATGGTATTACCTGCTCCGGTAGATTCAAACTCTACATCGCTAAAATTGGCGGTCATATCCGGAGATAGCACCAAAGAGCCATAAATGTTTATATCGTTGCCATTGCCGGAGATGGTAGGAAAATTGGTTGCCCCGGCCCAGTCCATATTTTTACAATTAGCCACTACATCAAGGGTAACTAATTGGCTAGATGAAGAAAACGAATTTGCATCGAAATACACGTTATTGCCAGCAGCTGGCAGCTCGGTATGAACAATATTACCTCCACTAGTTGTTGCCCAATGCGAAAGGTCGCTCCAATTGCCGGTGCCGCCTACCCAATAGTAGTCTTGGGCAACAGTTGTAAGGGTTAAAAAGGTTAACAAGATGGAGGTCAGAATAAGTTTCATAAGGGTATAATTGAAGTTATTTCCTTATAATATTCTATAATTGCTACACCTTATGCAAGCACTATTTAGTGAACAGCCATGCTTTTTTAGTAAACGCAACTTTTTGGTAAGTAAAAATTTACAGGGTTGTGATAAAATCGAAAAAATCTTGCCTATACGATTTTCCAATAGGAATTTGGGTACTGCCAAGGTAGATAAAGCCTTCAGCAATTGAACTAATATGCTCAAAATTAATAAGGTATGATTTGTGCACTCTTAAAAAGCCTCTATTCATCAGTTTTTCTTCAATACTTTTAAGGGTATGGCTAATCATAAATTTTTCGTTTGCAGTATAAACGAAAGCGTAGTTATCTATGGCTTCTACATAGGTTATCGACTGTGGTTCTAAGGCTATAAGTTCTTGATTTCTCTTGACAAAAAGCTTTTGAGATTGGTAGTGTAATGGTTTTTGTTTAGAAAAAGCCAGTTCAAGGTTTATTTTAAGATCGCGTTCATCAAAAGGTTTTATCAGGTAGGCTACAGGGTTGGTTTTCTTTACTTTTTGGATGGTATTGGTATCAAAATAAGAAGTTATATACATAAATGGAATCTTGTATTTTTTGTTTAAGAGACCACCCAGTTCGATGCCATCTCTATCACCCTCTAAATTAATATCTACCAAAGCCATTTGTGGTGCAGATTTATTGATGGCCTCAATGGCTTCTTCTACACTAGCTGCAATACCGTTAACCGAATAACCGAAATCTTCAAGGTTCATAGCAATATCGTCAGCGATTATAGGCTCATCCTCCACTACTAAAATTGATGGTTTGCTCATGCTAGAGTAAATTTTTCGATGGTTATTATATAGGTTGTGCCCAATGAACTATCTAACGAAACGGTTGCTTTTAATTTTCGAGAAAGTGATTCTATTAATCTCATTCCATAGCCTTCTTGCCCGTTATTAGATTCTAAAAACCCTTTTCCATTGTCTTTCACAGTTAGTTTCAAGTGGTCTTTATCTTTAATTAACTGGATAAACAGTTTGCCTTTGCTACCTTCAAATGCGTATTTTAAGGCATTGGTAACCAGCTCGTTTAAAATTAAACCGATTGGAATGGCCGTATCAACATCTAACCTCACTTTATTAATATCGCAACTAAAGTTTACTTGGTTAAAATTAATACCGTAAGATACAAAAAGACTTTCTACTAAATTTTGTACATAATCTTCCATTTCAATTCCAGTAAGATTATCCTTTTGGTAGAGTTTTTGATGAATTAAAGCCATCGACTTTACTCTGTTTTTACTTTCATTTACGGCTTCAATAGCATTTTTGTCAGATATATATCTTGATTGCAGGCTTAGCAAGCTAGAAATAGTTTGTAAATTATTTTTTACTCGGTGGTGAATTTCCTTTAAAAGGGTTTCTTTTTCTTCGAGAGAAGTTGAAATAATTGCATTGGCTTTAGATTTGGATTTTAACAAAGCAAAGAGGAAAATAATGCCCAGCACAATAAAACAAATCGTAAAAATAAATATATTTCGCTGGTTTTTGCTATTGGTTGCTTCGAGTTGAAGTTCAATAATTTGCCTTTCTTTCTTTTCTGTTTCGTACTTTTTTTCCAGGTCATGTAAAATGGTGATAGACTCTTTGTTAATTAATGAGTCTTTGCTGACAGTAAACTTAGTAAGATACTGGTATGCTTGATCGTAGTTGCCCAACGCTGCCAGGGCTTCGGCTTTAGAGGAATAAAACCGATTAATAAATACCAGATTATTTAGTTTTTTTAATACAATTTCAGCTTTATTAAGGTATTCAAGAGCCAGTTGATACTTTTTCTTTTTTATGTATATATCGCTTGTATTTAACAAAGCTGTAGCAAAAGATTCTACTTCTACTCCTTTATCATACGCATCAATAATTTGTTTACAATAATATAAGGCACTATCAGGTTGGTTTTTTTGATTATAGTAATTTGATAAGCCCAGATAAGCACTAGATGTAATGTAGTTTAAGTTGTTTGCTTTGGCAATAACTAAGGCACTGGAAAGTAGTATAAACGTTGAATCCATTTTGCCCAGATTGGTTAAGGCGATGGACATATTAATTAGGCTACCGGCAATTCCTTCACTATTATTATTTAATAGTTCCAATTTGTAAGATTTACGAAAATAGAATAACGCTTTTTGGTGGTTTTCTTGACCCTTAAATAAAATACCAAGGTTGTTATACGTGGTTTCAAGGCCTTCTCCCCCAATTTTCTCTCGCAAGCCAATTACTTTAATATAAAGCTGTGCAGCTTCTTCAACCTGGCCGGAAATTTCTTTTAGCAAAGCCATCATCTCTAACGATACTGCTTTCCAGTAATCGCTATTAAGCTTATTAGAAAGCTGAATAGCCTTTTGCGTGTATTTTAATGATGAATCGTAATTGCTTAGAGAGTACTCCCAGGCCAAATCATTATATAAACCTACTTTTTTTATTGAATCAACTTCATTGTTTAGGTATTCTTTAAATTCTAGGATATAGTTTGATTCAGTTTGGGCAAAAAGCAAGTTTGACCAACAGACTAAGAAAATAGGTGCAATGAGTTTGTAAATAGGATGCAAAAATGGTGTGTTTAAAATGCAATCAAGATTCTATCGTTTAAAATCAGCATTTAAAGTGGCACATACAATATAATAGAGAATTATTTTACTCGTTAGTAACTTCAAACTAGTCTTTCAAAATTTTTTCTAACTTATAGTTATAAAGAGGTTTTTCAACAAAATCCTTTACTTCTGGGTAGCTATTTTTTAGATCGGTATCTAACAAATCAAGGGTAGAGGTTAACATATATAGGTCGATGCCAGAAATGTTAAGGGTTCTATACTCAACAATAAAATCCCATCCACTTTTTACAGGCAGGTTGATGTCTAAAAATATTTTATCTGGATTTTTATTTGTAGAGTCTTGTAGATAGGCTAACGCTTTATCAACAGAGTTTTTAATAATAACATTAATGTTAGGGTATAACTTAGCAAACAACATCTGATTGATCTCGTTATTAATCGCATCGTCATCCACAAACATTACATTCATTCCTTTTTTATCTAATTAAATTTTGCAAAAGTACAATTGATTTTAATGCTAAGGAAATACTTATTTAAATTGTTTAAAATAAGTATTTACGCTTAGGTTAATCTGAGCAATTCATGCCGAGGGTCTTGGAGGGAACTGATTAGGAAAAATTAATGTAAATGTAGTGCCTTTGCCTGGTTGGGTTACATATTTGAGCTCTCCTTTGAGCACTTTTGTTAATCTTTTTACAATAGAAAGCCCAAGGCCAGTGGAGCCTTCTCCTCCTGTGGGGCGGGCTGTTAATTTTTGAAACATTTGAAACATCTTTTCTTCATCTTGAGGGCTAAAACCTTGCCCTTGATCTTTAATTGAAATGCTAGTATGTGAGTTATTTTGTACACATATTATTTCTAGTCTTGAATTTAATGGCGAAAATTTAACGGCATTTGAGAGAAGATTGTCTAATATTCTTTTAAGTTCGTGGGCACTAGTTTCAATAATAATTTTCGCTCTTAGACCTCTAGTGATAATACGGATATTTTTTTTATTTGAGAGTGGCAAAAATCCATTTTTTAATTCAAGTATGAGGGTGTTAATGCTTACTTTCTCAATCGATAAATTTGATTTAAAACTTTTCGCTTCTAACAAATCATCAATTAATTGTTTGCTTTCTAGTGCTGTGGTATTAAGCCTGTTAAGAACATCTTTTTGTTCCTTATTAAGATTACCGGTATCAAAAATGCTAATAAGCCCTTCAATTCTACTTGCTGGTGATTTCATATCATGGGCTATAATGCTCATCAAATCATCTCGTTCTTTTAATAGTCTCTTGTGCTTATCAATTATTTCTAAGTGATGAGAGTTCTTTTTTTTATGTATTTTGGCAAATGTATAGTTAACGGTAACTAGCAAAGTAAAATAACTAAATAAGGTTGCTGCTTTTTTCTTGAAAGACACCTCCTCATAATTAAGGTCTAATCCGTTAGATTGTAAGTAAAACAAAATAGCAATAAAAGTAAAAACTATGATAAGCCAAAATATGGTATGGCTGGTTTTAGTGTAACTTATGTTTATTGTTATGAGTAAGGCAATCCAAAAAGGAGCATCTGAATATACTCCTCCTGCCAATATAATAAAAGCAAAGAGCACTAAGTAGCCTCCTGATAAAACAAAATTTATATAGGATTCAAAATGGTTGAAAAATCTGAGTAGAAATAATGAGCATAAAATAAAAATTCCAATTCCGGTGTTTAAATATAACTCAAGGGGATTGTCTTCGAAGCACAAAAAAAATATTCCGAGGCAAGTTAAAAGAATACCGATGATTATTTGAGAGATAATAGCCCCTCTTACTTTAGTAGTAAGCTCATACGTAAGCCTAAACCTATCTGGTATTAGACTATCGATAAAGTTATTAAATGAATTCACAATTTTAAACCTACAAATCTTACACCAAAAATCCTTGAACTAGACTTTTAATTTCTTGTACCTTATACGTTTCGGTCTAATATCACCTAATCGTTTCAATTTATTTTCTTCATATTCTGAGTAAGATCCTTCGAACCAAAATACTTGAGAATTTCCTTCAAAAGCTAATATATGGGTGCAAATTCTATCTAAAAACCATCTGTCGTGAGAAATAATAACAGCACAGCCCCCAAAATTCTCTAATCCCTCTTCCAGTGCTCTCAATGTGTTTACATCCAAATCGTTGGTGGGTTCATCCAGTAAAAGCAAATTAGCTCCCTGTTTTAAGGTCATAGCCAGATGTACCCTGTTTCGCTCACCGCCTGATAGTTGTCCTACTTTTTTCTGCTGATCGCTACCGCTAAAATTAAATTTGCTTACGTAAGCTCTTGAGTTCATCTCTTTGCCTCCAAGCAAAATAAGCTCATTGCCTCCAGTAATGGCCTCCCAAACAGAATGGTCTGGATTGAGGTTGTCATGCTCTTGATCTACATAAGCAATATCTACCGTTGTTCCTACTTCAAAAGTGCCAGCATCTGGATTTTCTTTTTTGGTAATTAGGTTGAACAACGTTGTTTTGCCAGCTCCATTAGGGCCAATAATGCCCACAATACCTCCTTGGGGAAGTGAGAACTCTAAATTTTCGTATAGGAGTTTATCGCCAAATGCTTTTGAAACACTCTTAGCGATTATTACTTTATCTCCGAGTCGTTCGCCAGGTGGGATAAAAAGTTCAAGCTTAGCTTCTTGCTCTTTAGCTCCTTCTCCTAGTAATTTTTCGTAGGAATTAAGTCTGGCTTTGGCCTTGGCATGTCTTCCTTTAGCTCCCATTCGTACCCATTCTAACTCTCGTGCTAATGTTTTTTGCCTTTTAGACTCAGTCTTTTCTTCTTGTGCTAATCTGTTTTGCTTTTGGTCGAGCCAAGAAGAATAATTCCCTTTCCAAGGAATACCTTCTCCTCGGTCTAGTTCTAGTATCCAGCCCGCAACATTATCTAAGAAATAACGATCGTGGGTAACGGCTATAACGGTTCCTTTATATTGTTGCAAGTGCTGCTCCAACCAATGCACCGATTCGGCATCTAAGTGGTTGGTGGGCTCATCTAATAGTAGCACATCAGGTTCTTGCAAAAGTAACCTACACATGGCCACTCTTCTTTTTTCTCCTCCTGAAAGATGCTCAATAACAGCGTCTCCTGCTGGCGTGCGAAGAGCATCCATTGCTCGCTCAATTTTAGAGTCTAAATTCCAAGCATCTAAGTGGTCGAGTTTTTCTTGTACTTCTCCTTGCCGGGTAATTAATTTATCCATCGCATCAGGATTGTCAAGTACTGCGGGGTCAGCAAACCCTTCGTTAATCTCTTCAAACTCCTTTAATAAGCTCGTAATTTCTGAGGCACCTTCCTCTATAATTTCTTTTACTGTTTTGGAAGGGTCAAGCTTGGGTTCTTGCTCTAGCATACCCACGCTAAACCCTGGAGAAAAAACTACTTCACCTTGGTATTCCGTATCTACGCCAGCAATAATCCTTAAAAGAGAAGATTTACCAGAACCGTTTAAGCCTAAAACACCAATTTTAGCACCATAAAAAAAGGAGAGGTAAATATTATTAAGCACTTTTTTTTGTGGCGGGTAAATCTTACTTACACCTGCCATTGAAAAAATTATTTTCTCGTCACTCATAACAAATTATTTAATTCTCAAATGTAGAAATAATGGTTACTTAAACAGAGTAATTTCTATTAAATATCAAAACAAAAATGGCTTCCTTAATGCTAGTTAAAAAGGCATTAATAACAGACCTGCTATAAATATTATAATATTGTTTGATTTGTCAAATAAAAAGATACTTTTGCAGTCAAAATTTAACGATCAACTATGTATTGGACATTAGAATTAGCTTCGTACCTGGAGGATGCCCCTTGGCCGGCATCAAAAGATGAGTTGATTGACTATTCTATCAGATCAGGTGCGCCTCTTGAAGTGGTTGAAAACTTACAAGAGCTGGAAGACGATGGACAGCCTTATGAAAACATCGAAGAAATATGGCCAGATTATCCTACAAAAGAAGATTTCTTCTTTAATGAGGATGAGTACTAATTGGAGAAATTTCAACCAAGAAAACTCAAATAACAAAATTTATAACGGTAGATTAATTTGCCAGCAACGCCTGAGCGATAATTAAATCCTCAGGCGTTGTTATTTTTAAGTTTTTGTAATTTCCTTTAATAAGGGAAACACTTCCTTGGGATATTTCAAATACCGAGGCATCATCTGTAAAATCCTCACTTGAGTCTGTAGAGTTGTATGCTTTTTTGAGCAAAGAAGATTTAAATGTTTGAGGAGTTTGTACTAAGTAATAATCATTTCGGTTTTTAGAAACTGTTTTGTCATCTTTAATTTTCCGAATGCTGTCTTTTAAAGTAACTGTAGCAATGGCTGAACCTTTTTTTTCTGCAGTAGCAAAGCTTTCGGCTATCACCTCCTTAGATATTAAGGGGCGAACGCCATCGTGTATGGCTACTAAACTTTGTTCCGCTACCAAGGTTAATCCATTTTTTACCGAGTTAAACCTCGTTTTACCACCGCTTACCACTTGGTGCTTAATCGAGAACTTATATTGATTACATAGGTTCTTCCAAAAACTGATTTGGTATTCAGGTAATACAATAATAATTGCTAAGCTGATATCGTACTTGTAAAACTGTTCTATGGTGTGCATTAATACGGGCATTTTGCCTAGCAATAAAAATTGCTTCGGTAAATCGGTTTTCATTCGTGTGCCTGCCCCACCTGCTACAATTACAACATACTTTTTCATCATAGATTTTAACTAGCCATTAAAAGGTGTTTTATAACAGATTGCTTCCCCGAAAAAACGGGGCAGGCTGTGCCTCGCAATGACGTAATTATACGGCTAAGGTAAGTAAGAAATAAACGTTAGAAAAGGCTATAAACACAAAGTCCGAAGCCGGAAGAACATAATCTTCTAACTTCGGACTTTTAACTTTTGACTTCGAACTTATTTATATAATAAGCATGGCATCGCCATAGGTAAAGAATTTATATTTTTCTTTAATGGCTATTTTATAAGCCTTCATCATTAAATCATACCCTCCAAAAGCAGATGCCATCATTAACAAGGTGCTTTCTGGTAAATGAAAATTCGTTATCATAGCATTGCAAATTTTAAACGGATAAGGAGGAAAAATGAATTTATCAGTCCAACCTGCTTTAACCTTTAATTTATCAGTAGCAGAAACAGCGGTTTCTAACGATCGCATTACGGTGGTTCCAACGGCTACTACTCTTTTCTTGTTTGCCTTGGCAGCATTAACAATATCCACGGTTTCTTGAGGTACTGAATAACTTTCAGAGCTCATTTTATGCTTGGTTAAATCTTCTACATCTACAGGAGCAAAAGTGCCTAGCCCAATATGTAAGGTTATATTGGCCACATCAACACCAATGATGTCTAATTTTTTCATTAGGTGCTCTGTAAAATGAAGCCCTGCCGAAGGAGCTGCAACTGCACCCGTATTTTTAGCATATATGGTTTGAAACCTTTCTTTATCTTCAGGTTCGGTTTCTCTATCAATCATTTTCGGTAATGGAGTTTCTCCCAATTGGTCGATTACTGCATTAAATTCATCATCGGTGCCATCGAATAAAAAACGAATAGTTCTACCCCTGGAGGTGGTGTTGTCAATTACTTCGGCCACTAATTCGCCTTCGCCAAAATAAAGTTTATTGCCTACTCTAATTTTTCTTGCAGGATCAACCAATACATCCCAGAGTCGCATTTCTCTATTCAGTTCCCTCAATAGGAATACTTCAATTTCGGCACCCGTTTTTTCTTTATTCCCGTATAATCTTGCAGGAAATACTTTGGTGTCGTTTAGAACAAAAACATCTCCTTCATCAAAATAATCTACTGCGTCTTTAAAAAGTTTATGTTCAATTTTACCCGTATCACGGTGGATTACCATAAGTCTGCTTTCGTCACGATTTTCGGCAGGGTGTTTAGCTATTAAACCAGAGGGCAAATCGAATTTGAATTGAGATAATTTCATTTATTAAGGTTTATTTTAGTTGCATCAAGTTTATCTTGTGCTTGACCGTTTATAAAAAAAAGCGTTCAAACTATACAAGTAATCTCATCAATGCTAACTTTAGATTTTAATCCCGACAAATATCGGGACATATAATTTTCAGCATGCAAAAATATAAATTTGTGTCTTTAATTAAGAATAAAATTTAGTTAATTGTGTTGAATACTAAAGTTTTACTAACTAATGACCATGATAATTAAACTAATAATGGAGAGTTTCAGGTTTGCCTGGAATGCCTTGAAAATGAATGTGTTCAGAACAATGCTTTCTCTTTTGGGTGTTACTGTAGGCATTTTTGCCATTATTGGGGTGTTTACTATAGTGGATTCGCTGGAAAGAAGTATTAAAGATAGTCTTAGTTTTTTGGGTTCTGGAGTAATTTATGTGGACAAATGGCCATTTACTCAAGATGCAAATGGTGAGTATAATTGGTGGGATTTTTGGAGAAGACCTAACCCAAGCTATAATGAGTATAAATTTTTGAATGAAAATTTAAAATCAAAATCCGCTATTGCCATTTATAGTAGAGATGGACGTTCTGTAATGAAATTCAAAAGCAATAGTTATAACGAGGGGATGCTTGTTGGTGGATCTTACACGTATAAAGATATTTTTAATGTACCTATTGAAAGTGGCCGATATTTTACAGAAAATGAATCTAATAAAGGTAATAATGTAGCAGTAATAGGGGCTAATATAGCCAAAGCGCTATTTTCAAACGAAAGCAGCTTAGGCAGAGAAATTAAAATTAAGGGTCAAAAATATTTTGTAATTGGTGTAATGGAAAAAGAGGGTGAAAGCTTTATGGGCACCCCAAGTAATGACGACAATTGCATTATACCTTATGCTTCCTTTAGAAAAATTTATAGCACCGGTACTGGTAGGTGGAACGAAAAATCATCCTCAATTGGTATTAAGGGACTAGGCGAAGATGTAGGGCTAGTTCAAATGGAATATGAATTAAAAGGGTTACTTCGTTCTAGAAGAGGATTGCGGCCTAAAGATGCCGACAACTTTGCCTTAAACAGACCAGAAGCCATTATGAAAATTATTGGTAGTGTATTTGATGTGATAGGCGTAGCAGGTTGGATTATCGGAGGATTCTCCATTTTGGTGGGAGGCTTTGGTATTGCCAATATTATGTTTGTTTCTGTTCGTGAACGAACCAATATTATCGGTATTCAGAAATCATTAGGTGCTAAAAATTATTTTGTATTATTTCAATTCCTATTTGAGTCAGTATTCTTAAGCTTTTTAGGTGGAGGCATTGGATTACTCCTTGTTTTCTTACTCTCTTTGATGTCTTTGGGTAGTCTCGAATTAGTACTCACCTTGCGAAATGTTGCCCTAGGGATAGGAGTAAGTGTTACTATTGGTATGATAGCTGGAATTGTCCCTGCTGCGATGGCGGCAAGGATGGATCCGGTGGAAGCTATCAGAGCGTAGAACTTTCGATTCCTTTTCCTGTTTTCGACTAGATCACCCAAACCAAATAGCTTAGCTAAAGCTCGTCTATAAAGTCAGTGTTTGGTTC
>CAZZML010000035.1:0-14172 GCA_964654735.1 uncultured Roseivirgaceae bacterium
TTTTTCCAATTATTAAGAAATTTCTCTATTCTGATCACGAAATATTTTTACGTGAGCTAGTTTCAAATGCTGTTGATGCTACACAAAAGCTAAAAAGGCTTTCTGCTTTGGGCGAAGTAAAAACGGAAGTAAATCCTAACCCTAGGGTTGAAGTGGCTTTTAACAAAAAGAAAAAAACCATTACTATTACCGATAATGGTATTGGAATGACAGCCGAAGAAATTAAAAAGTATATTAACCAAATTGCTTTTTCTGGGGCTGAGGAGTTTGTTGAAAAGTACAAAGGCAAAGGCGATGAGGAACAGATTATTGGTATGTTCGGAATGGGCTTTTACTCCGCTTTTATGGTGGCCGATAACGTAGAAATTAATAGTTTATCGTACCAAGAAGGTGCTGAGGCGGCAAAATGGACTTGCGATGGGTCAACCTCTTACGAAATTGCACCAAGCAAAAAGAAAGACATTGGAACCGAAATTATTCTTCACCTTGCGAAAGACTCTGAAGAGTTTTTAGAAGAAAGTAGAATACAAGGCATACTTGATAAATACTGTAAATTCTTACCTGTTGAAATTAAATTTGGCACCAAAGAAGAGCAAGTTGAAGATGCCCGCCTGCCGGACGGGCAGGGCAAGGACAAGGACGACAAGCCCAAATATAAATCAGTTACCAAGGATAATATCATTAATGAGCCAAATCCATTATGGACTAAATCTCCTTCTGATTTAAAAGATGAAGACTACATCGCTTTCTACAAAAGCTTATATCCTTTTTCAGAAGACCCTCTTTTCTGGATTCACCTTAATGTAGATTATCCGTTTAACTTAACAGGCGTTCTATACTTCCCTAAGGTTAAAAAAGATTTTGAAATCCAGAAAAACAAGATTCAGCTTTTCTCTAAACAAGTGTTTATTACCGATGAGGTAAAAGACATTGTACCAGAATTTTTACAGCTTCTTCATGGAGTGTTAGATTCACCCGACATTCCATTAAATGTAAGTCGTAGTTATTTACAAGCAGATGGAAACGTGAAGAAAATAAATTCGCACATTACTAAAAAGGTTGCAGATAAGCTTGCAAGTTTGTTTAAAAACGACCGTAAAGCATACGAAGCAAAATGGGATGATATTGGCATTTTTGTAAAATACGGTATGCTTAGCGAAGATAAGTTTTACGAAAAAGCTAAATCGTTTGGCCTACTTAAAAACTTAGAGGGTAATTTTTTTACTCTGGATGAGTATAAGGACAAGGTAAAAGCCGCACAAACGGATAAAGATAAAAACCTCGTTTACCTATACACAAACGATGCTTCAAAGCAGCACGCTTTTATCCAGTCTGCTACTAAAAAAGGATATGATGTGCTTGAATTTGATAGTATGATTGATAGTCATTTTATAAACTTTTTAGAGCAAAAGCTAGAAGGCACTCAGCTTAAAAGAGTGGATGCAGATACTGTTGATAAGCTGATTGCTAAAGATGAAGAAATTGCCAGTGTTCTTTCAAAAGAGGAAGAAGAAAAGGTGAAAGTCATCTTCGAGAAAGCCATCAATAATACTAATATGCAAGTGGCCTTGGAATCGCAATCGGTAGATGAAATGCCGGTAGTTATTACAATGAGTGAGTTTATGCGAAGAATGAAAGATATGGCTGAAACAGGTGGAGGCGGAGGGTTCCCAATGATGGGTGGCATGCCAGACTCATATAATGTTTCGGTAAATGCAAACCACTCAGTAATTGGTAAAATACTAGCTGCTAAAAAAGAAGCTGACCAAGTTAAAGTTGCTAAGCAAGCATTTGATTTAGGTATGCTTTCTCAAAATATGCTTGCAGGAAAAGACTTAACCGACTTTATTGAACGCAGTATTGAACTTATGGCTGGTAAAGCAAAAAAATAAATTCAAAACGTCATTGCGAAGGAGGTACGACTGAAGCAATCTGTTAATAAGTTACCACGTGGTTAATATATAACAGATTACTTCATCCGCCCAATTGGCGGATTCGCAATGACGTTGTTTCCTTATCTTTACCTCTTGAACGCAATCCAAAACCATAAAGTAGAAGTCCAGTACTTAGGACTTAAAGACTACCAAGAAGCTTGGGATTACCAAGAGGCTGTTTTTAAATCGGTAGTAGATTTAAAGTTGGCTAATCGTGATTTGCCAGAAGACGAGCAAGAGATAACATCCAACAGACTATTATTTGTAGAACACCCTCATGTTTATACCTTAGGTAAAAGTGGAAGTGAATCCAACTTGCTTTTAAACGAACAAGGTCTCAAAGAAAAAGACGCTACGTACTACAAAATAAATCGTGGTGGTGATATTACCTACCACGGCCCTGGGCAATTGGTGTGCTATCCGATAATCGACCTTGATAATTTCTTTACCGATATTGATAAATACCTGCGATTACTCGAAGAAGCTGTAATTCTAACGTTAGCAGATTTTGGGATTAATGCAGGAAGAGTAAAGAAGTTTACAGGTGTTTGGATTGATTTTGATAAGGAAAACCACAATGAGTCTTCCAATAACTATCGGAACTGGAATCCTCGAAAAATATGCGCTATTGGTGTAAAAACTAGCCGTTGGGTAACTATGCACGGCTTAGCGCTAAATGTAAATACCGATCTTAGCTATTTTGGCAATATCATCCCTTGTGGTATTGATGATAAGGCCGTTACTTCCATTGCACAGGAGCTTGGTAAAAAGGTTAACATGCAAGAAGTGCAAAACAAATTGAAAGACCATTTTATTAAATTAATGGGGATGGAGGAAGTTGTTTAATGAAAGAAGACATTGAAAAACCTAATGTTGAAGGTGTAACCGTTGCCCTTAAGCTTGACACTTCTAAATGGAAATCACTGGACGGTACATTTGATAAACTCCAACAATTATGCCTTAGAAAATATTATTATTGCCTCGAAAGGATATAATAAAAAGGGTGAAAAAACAGAAGAAACCTCTGCCTTAAGGCATTTATTTGATAGAGTAGAAGCTAACCCGGATTATTCATGACTTTGCAACAAGTAATGACCTGAACAATTTATATCAACTGATTGTCAAGCATTTATAGTAGGGTTAACCCCGACAATTCTAAAATTTGACTTCCCCATTTTTGGGTGTTGTATATTTTGTAACTCACCTGTCCATAATATATAACTAGCTGATTATATGAATTTTAGAATTAGTCGGTCTTGTAGGCGAAAAATTCGTGTGAATTTTTCGGGCTAACTCAGCTCAACAGGTAGAAGTAATTACCGAAGAAGTTTTTCACTTATTTAATGAGTATTGGGTAAGCTATTTTGCCATGGGAAAGTTGTTCGACAAGAAATACATTTTTGTACCTGATAGTATTCAAAAAGAAAACTTAATCTTTATAAAAGAGCTTGATTCCCAAGTTGTTTTGCACGCATAAGTTTATTAACTCCTTTTGATTGACTATATTTGATTATTATCGAAAGCAATGAAATCGAATTATCAGTTTACGGCACAGATCGAAAAAGACAAAGAAACAGGGCTTTATGTTGGTACAGTTCCAAATCTTCCTGGTGCTCACTCTCAGGCGGAAACGTTAGATGAATTGCATCAAAATTTAAAAGAGGTTGTTGAACTTTGCCTCGAAGAGCTTGAACCTGAAGAGATAAAAAGTCTTGCAGAGTTTGTTGGTTTCCAACAAATATCTGTAGCCGTATGAGTAAGCTTCCTTTAGTTGATGCTAAAACATTTGAAAAACTTCTTCTTTCTTTGGACTTCATCATTCAACGGCAGAAAGGAAGTCACGTTTTTTATCGACACCCTGATGGTAGATACACAACCTTGCCTCACCATAAAGGCAGGGATTTAGGTCGATCGCTAACAAGAGCAATCCTTAGGCAAATTGATATTACTCCAGAAGAGTTTATCAACTTATTGGGCAAGTAATAATCCATTTGATTGCAACTACTGAATTATTCATATATTGTACGCATGAATCCATCTCCTTCCCAAATTTTAGTTATTGATATTGAAACTATCCGAAGCACAGCCACTTATGATGAGCTACCAGAGAGATTGCAGAAGCAATGGGATAAAAAAGCATTTAATCTTAGAAATCCAGATGAAATAACACCTGATGAAATGTATAGGGAGCGAGCTGGAATTTATGCGGAATTTGGGCAGATAATTGTAATTGCTGTGGGGTTTTATGTGTATCAGGAGGAAGAATGGCATTTTAGAGTGAGGTCGATTTCTAATGATAATGAAGAAGAGCTGTTGGAAGAATTTATAGGAGTAATTAATAAATTTAAACCTGCAAGCACCTATTTATGTGGCCATAATGGTAAAGAATTTGATTTCCCCTACATTGCAAGAAGGCTATTGGTACACGGTTTGCCTCTGCCCGAATTATTAGACACCGCGGGCAAAAAACCTTGGGAAGTCAATCATATTGATACGATGGAGTTATGGAAGTTTGGAGATTACAAACACTTTACTTCCTTAGATTTGCTCGCTGCTATTTTTGAAATACCCTCGAGTAAATCTGATATAGATGGAAGCCAAGTGAGCCAAGTTTATTATGAAGAAAACGATTCTGGGGAAGGTTTAGAAAGAATATCAACCTATTGCGCAAAGGATGTTATTGTTACTGCCCAACTACTTTTAAGGCTAAAAAGCCAGCCATTAATAAACGAAAAGAATATCCATATTGTGGAGTAAAAAACATATTCTATACTCGAATAGCCCCTTTAGTGTTGTTGTAGATATGAATGCTCTTTCGATTTTTCTTTTCGTTTTCACATTTTCGACTTTAGGTTACCAACCTCATTTAGGCACCACTCTTTCTGGTTATTCTGGCAACTATTCACCCATACAAGGGATGAAGGTTTCTGCTGAAAAGCATTTTTTAGATTTTCAAGTACACTAGTGTTAAGTCAAGTGTACTGTGTCGTATAAGCTGCCGATATTTTTGAGCTAGATGATGCGAAAAATACGCCCCTAGTCGTCTGTGTGTAGCCGAAGCTTTAGCGTAGGCACAAGCTACGGAAGTGTTTTTTAAAGAAGTATAGGGCAAAAAGGTCCCCGAAAGCTCGGGGGTTCGGCTAAAGTATACTTGACTGGTCACTAGGTTACAGTTCTTAACTGTAGCGATATATCCTCTGATTTGTGCAAAATATTGTACGTGAGCGTGAGACCTAAAAATAGCCAGAACCTTTTTGTTTTATCTATATCACACTGATCCAAAAGTTTAGGCAACAAATTGCAGCTTAAAGAAGGCAAGAGCAATATAGTGTAAACACAATCAACACACACGCCCTTCAATGCTACTTATGTAAGCTTTGATTTTCTCGGCTTTACATTTGTCTGGCAGGCAAGTTAATTCACCTTTGCTGCTGTTAGTTATCCACAAATGTGGCTATCAGCAAAAGAAAAAAGTAGCAAAAAAGAAAAATTTATAATAGCAACAGTATCTTAGATAAGTCATCCCTAATCTAAAGGTAGGCAGCAATGACGTTGTCGATTAAAACCTTAGCCTGATTAATTCATGAATATTTGTTATGAGCATTTTAAGTGTCTGCCAGTCAAGTACTCGCACAGGGTTTTGGAACGGAGATGTAGCGAGCTACATCGAGTACCAAAATTCGAGCCTGTCTGCCGAACAGGCAGGCAAGTGCTTGAATGGCTGGCAATTGGAATGCGTAATAGATTATTCATGAATTATTCAGGTTAGATGTAATCAATATTAAAAGATTTATATCGTTGGGAATTATTTGTAATATATTTGTGTTTAACAGAAACAAAATTATAATACATATATAATGGAAGCACAAATTATAACAGATGCTAACTTTAAAGAAGTTTTAGATACAGACAAGCCTGTTTTGGTTGATTTTTGGGCAGAATGGTGTGGGCCTTGTAAAATGATAGGACCTCTCGTTAAAGAATTAGCAGCTGACTATGAAGGAAAGGCAGTGATTGCAAAAGTAAATGTAGATGAGAACCCTTCTACTTCGGCAGAGTTCGGCATCAGGAGCATCCCTACTTTATTAATCTTTAAAAACGGTGAAATTGTTGATAAACAAATTGGAGCTGTGCCTAAGGCTGTTTTAGCCGGCAAGCTTGACGCTCAATTGTAAAAAAGATAAAAGATTGTTAGACACAAGAGATTAGATTTTAAGGCTAAGTTCTAATTAATACAGCATTTTTGTATTATCTAAAAAGGACATGTTGCTATTTGCTAAAAACTTAAAGAACGTCATTTCGTAGTGCAACGGAGAAATCTTTGCCGCTTATAGTAACAGGCTACATGGTCAAGATTCCTGCGGAATGACTTGCAGGGGCGGTTTTAGTGGAATATATAAGCATTTTAGCTGTTTTAATTAGAACTTAGCCGATTTTAATAATTTAAATCTTGTGTCTTTTTTTACCTAATGTCTTTAGTCTTTTAATCTAACATCTAAAAAACATGAAACCAACCCTTTTAGTACTTGCTGCAGGCATGGGCAGCCGCTACGGTGGCCTCAAACAAGCCGACCAAGTTGGCCCTTCGGGCGAAACTATTATCGACTACTCTATTTACGATGCCATTGAAGCTGGTTTTGGCAAAATCGTAATGGTGGTTCGCCAAAACATTTTGGCAGATATGAAAGCCCTGTTTGACACCAGGTGGGGAAATAAAATTACCATTGAATACGCCATTCAGGAGGTAAATGTGCCGATTGAAGGGATTGATAATTTACACGAACGAAAAAAGCCTTGGGGTACAGGCCATGCGGTAATAGTGGCTAAAAGTTTAATCAACGAGCCTTTTGCTGTAATAAATGCCGATGATTTTTATGGCTCGGAAGCCTTTAAAATCATTAGCACTTATTTACAAAATGGCATTTCAGAAAGCGAAAATGCGATGGTGGGCTATATCTTAAAAAACACATTATCGGATCACGGGTTTGTGTCCAGAGGTGTTTGCAAGACCGATATTAACAGCTATTTACATACCATTACTGAGCGAACCAATATTGAGCGAATAGATGGAACCGTTGTATTTAAAGATGACGAAGGCAACCAAACATCTTTGGACGAAAGCTCCCATGTTTCAATGAATTTTTGGGGTTTTATGCCTAGCTTTTTTAAAGAAGCAGAAACTCAGTTTAAAGAATTTGTGCAGAATAATTTCGAAAACGAAAAAGCTGAGTTTTTTATTCCTCTCATCGTTTCAAAAATGATGGAGGAAAAAGGGCTAAAAATAAAGGTGTTAGAGAGTAATGCTCAATGGATGGGTGTAACCTATAAAGAGGACAAACCAGTGGTGGAAGAAAAAATAAGCCGACTCGTTAAAGCCGGCTCTTACCCTGAGAAACTAGTATAAAAAAACTCTAACCTAATCTTATACGCTTATTATTCCCAGCTTAATAAAACCGAAAAATTCAAACTCCTTCCGGGACTGGGAATATTATTAAAATCTAAATGATCCCAATAATATTGATCCAGCAGGTTTTTAGCTTGAACGCTCAGTTGTAAAGCAGTATTGCTTATTAAAAATTTGCACCCTGCATTTAAATTTAAAATTGAGTATCCCGGAGTTGCCGTTTCACCAAACTCAACCCTTGGGTTGTTCTGTGCTAATGCACTACGTAATTCAATGCCTACACTCCATTTCGAATTATTGAAATCAATTTGAGTAGTATTTTTTAAAGGTGGTAGCAACGGCAAAGGCTCATCATTGGAATCTACTCCGTATGTATATTGTACTTGTGTGTTAACGTTTAACACTTTAGTTAATTTGTAACCAAGGCCGCCTTCAAAACCACCCATTTGGGCATAAGGTAAATTGATATAAAACTTTACCCCCGATGCACCTATCGTCATTGGGCTATACCCTTCTTTTATTACGCCAATTATATAATTGGGTATATGGTAGCCAAATACTTGTATGCTCCAATCTATTTTTTTTTCTGAACCTGACAAGCCAGCCTCTAACCTATACGTTGTTTCGGTAGCCAGCCGAGGGTCGCCAATGTAATCGTAATTATCCTGACTGTTGAATAAATAATATCCAAATCCTTCGGATACACTGCCTTGTCGCTGGCCAAAAGCAGCCATTACATTCCAATCCATATTTAACGAAATATGCTGAACTAATTCGGTTGAAACAGAGGGCAAAATAAATTCATTCCCCATTACGCCAATTATGCCAATAGCCTGCAATTGTTTTACTCCAAATTCATCCTTAATTTTATTAGAACCCAGTTCAATTTTTGCAGAAAGAGCTAATGATGTATTCTTAGTCAGCATTCTTTTATTAGAAAAAGCGACAGCAATGGAATTTTTTATTACATCCGGCCAAGTGAGCATATACATGGGTATTTCTCCTTCCGGAAACATGGTCATTTCGGCTCTGGATTGGTTGATATAATAATCTACTGAGGTTGACCATGTGTTTTTTTCCAATTCTTTTTTCCAATTTAAAATTGCCCCATAAGTATTGCTCCAACCCGGCATATCCATACGCATGATTACGGTGCGCTGCGAATCGTCCATTACATGTAAAATATTGCTTCCATATAATTTAACTTCAAATTGATTATTGCCAACATACTTGTTCATTGAAACGGAATAAATATTGCCTCTGGCCGTTGAAACATCCATTGGCAAAGCCGGGTAGCCTACATTTTGAGCTAAGTCAAAAATATACTCGGCATTTAGTATTGTGTGTTCATTTAATAAGCTACTAGCACTTACAGCTAAATTGGTCTTTTCGTACTGAGAAAAAAGAACTTCTTTACCACCACCAGCCATATAATTTTCTGCCTTTCTGTAGGTTCCATTAGAGCGAATTGCCCAATTAGAGACACTGTAAGAGGCACTAAACTGCCCACTATATTCTCCATTTACTGAGCGGTAGCCACTACCTAATTGTCCATTCCATTTAGGTTTATTGCTAAAAATCGGAGACTTTGTTTTGAAAGCAATTACTCCAGAAGTACTGTTCATAGATTCAGCCGAACCTGCATCTTTAACCACTTTTATAGATTTTAAATTATTGGCCGATACATACGAATTGGCAGGATCCATTTTATCTGTACACGCCCCAAAAATTTTCATATTATTAATAGTTATAGGTGCTCTTTCACCAGACATACCTCTGTACACAGGTTCTGCAGCATAAACGCCCCTGTTAATTAAATCTACTCCATAGAGTTTTTTAAGGTAATGTTCTACATTATCTGTAGTTAATTGGCTTTGCGTTCCTTTTACTACACCATCAATGGCTTCGTTAGAAACGGTAACTGTTTCCAATTGGTAAGTTCTTAAAGAATCTTTACCGGGTTGTGCAGAAAGACTGGATTGGGCCAACATAACTGCCGGCCATAACCCAATCAGAAACAAACTAACAAAATTTTTCATTTTGATATTTTTGTAATAAACAGATTCCTCTCAATAACCATCGGAATGGGAGGAATGAAATTAATCTTATTCAATATTGAAATTAAAATTCAATATCAAAATAGGCATCTTGAACAATCACCTGATCTTGTGTATTTGTAATTGTCATATGTATCCTCCAAAAGCCAGTCATTGTAAAGTTTACACTCCCTTTGTAATGGCCATTACCCACACTAACAGGATTTACATTATCAGGGCTTCCATGGCTCATAGAAGGCATTTCAGGTTCAATTACTACCGTATAATCATCTACAGCAGGAAAGCTCATCATAGACTCTTTGGTATAAATACCAATTTCAAAATCATTAATACCTACATCGGGTAATTCCGGCTGAATAAGAGCCACAAAATATTTTGTGGTTTGATCTGCCTCTGATACAAATGACACCATGGCCTTATTCTCTTTTTCTTTCACCACTATTGAAAATGAAAGTTCTCCTTCCATATTTCCGTTTTGATACTTAACGGTAAATTGCCAGGTACCCATATCGGTAGTAGGCATTACAAACATGGCCGACCCTTCAAAGGCCTTCATTTCTGAGTTATAAACTGGTTGTTCCAATGGGCAGGTATGTTTCATTGTTCCCATATCCGTTATCATGGTCATTAAAGTTGAAATGGATGTAGTCCAGTCAGAGGCAACTTCGTTAGAAACTGAATCGTAAATAGATAGATATATTTTATTATACCCTACAAACGGATCCTCCTTTACATACACTTCTATTTTATAGGTGTTATCTCCTGTAGGAGCACTAACTAATTTAGTCATATCCTTAAACGGATCGAAAGGAGTAGGTTCATCAGTATTTTGGCAACTGAATACTATTATTGACAATAATAAAACGATTATTATACTAGATATTTTCATCTTTATAAATAAGTTATTGGCATTGAACGTGTGTTTTTGAGTTCAATAAATCCAGGTAATACAAATATTGATTATGCCTTTTAAAGGCTTAAAGGGCACCTATGCAAAACATTATCAGCAGAATATGCCAACTGGCTACATCTTGAAACACAGGAGAGTGTTTTCAAAAAACAATATAGTTTTGAAAAAACAATAAAAGGCACCGAAATAGAATTATGCCAACAACTGTGGGGGAATAAAGGGAGGTTCGGGAGTTTCTGACTCCCAATAAATAGAATAAGCTGAATGATTAGACTTTAACAGATCAACCAACAGAATTGCTACATTAACAGATTCTTGTATTACATAAAGCTTTATAGCGGGGAGATACGAAACTTCTGTAATGGGTGCTTGTGGTGATTGAGGAAAAATATCAATATCAATAAGCTCCCCTTTAACATAACACTTACCGTTACACATTAAAACAGGTTTTTCCTTATTCACACAAAAAAGTTCCGTAATTTCTTCCATATTTAACTCATACTTTATCCAAATAACCGAGTTGTAAAACTGGCTGAACAGCATAAGTGCTAAAAGTACAGAAGAAACTAAACTTCGAAGCATAAAAAATATTCTTGCTGCAAAATAAGACCAGTTTGTCTTATTATAAAATGATTTTGATCATTTTTATTTTATAATGGTTACAGGAAAATCGCGCCCTCTTGAAAACGTGTAAGGATATTGGGTTTTTCCTTTAAATTTTTGAGAGTACTCAGGCACTAAAGAATCTATATAACCTTTTAATTCATAAATAGTTACAGTGCCATCCTTTGGTGCTCCATCTGCTTTTCCACTCAGGGCTTCGAGCAAAGCATAGGTAAATACACCATGCCCAAGTTCTTTAAACTCAGTAGCAAACTGCTCGCTACCCGCAGCCGAAAGTACATGAATACCCGCACTGCGCGATAACTGTGCCATCGCTTTTTCTTCCATACTTCCTCGCTCTGCTAGCAATTCGGCCGAACCTCCCGATTGGCAGGCATCTATGATAACCAGTTGTTTTAAAGCCGATATTTTTTTAAATTTTTCTTTAAGCTGTTCAGCCGAAATTCCTTCTTTAGAAAGTTTATCCTTACTGTACAGGCGAGTACTATTGGTAGGCACAAAGTAAAACTGTTCGTCCACCATACTGCCATGCCCTGCATAATAAAAATAGAAAACGTCTCCGGGTTTAATTTTATTAGATAATAAATCTAATACCCCCAGAATATTAGTTCTATTCGCCTCTTCATTATAAAGTTCATGTGTCTCCACCTTATCAAATAAAACATCGCTTTCCTTTTTAATTAATTCAACAAACGACTCTGCATCGTTTTGTGCATAATTTAAATTGAGTGAAGGATTTTTATAGATATTAATTCCAATGGCCAACACATATAAAACGGTTTCTTGCGTTGGTGTTTGATATTCTACTGCTATCTCAGCAGGTTTCGACTCAATGGATGCATCATTTGTGGCTACCACCTTAATTACATTGGTGCCGGGCACTAAATTGAGTTTAAATTTCTGGATAATTAATTTATCCTTTGTCACTTTTTTTAACACCGCACTTTCACGGGTTTCAATAATTTTTCCATTATGATAAATAGATATTGACTTAATCCCTCCCCCCTGATTAACCGTTTTGGTTAACACATCGAGGGTCGTCTTTTTTTGCACCAATCCGTATGCAGGGTACTCTATTTCAATGGAAGGGGGTGGAAACTTAATAATCTTTTCTAAGATAGTGTTTCTGCCGGATGTTTCACCTAAAACCCCATTTAGTAGAGTAGGGTCGTAATATTCATTAAAAAACTGATCCAAAGAATAGCTTTCTTTTCCTTTTACAAAAAACACTTGTTTTTGTGCCCCATCAGTACCGCTAAAATAGCCTTTAGTATTTTTTACAAGCCAATCGTTTTTACCAATTACATAATGGGTAATAATTTCTAATCCTGTCTCCAAATTCCAAATTTTTGTGATACCATCTATGCTTCCAGTTATAAGAAATTTATTATCAGGCGAAAACTGAACAGAAGAAATAATGCTTTTATGTCCAACGAATTTTTTTAACAGCTTACCAGAATTAATATCCCATAAAATAGCCATTCTGTCGGTTCCTGCTGTAGCCATCCAGCTATTATTGGTACTAATGGCTACTGCATAGACAGAGGTGTGGTGGCCGGCAAATTTTCTAATTTGAAATCCCGATTCAAGATTCCAGGCTCTAACCGAGTTATCCCAACCAACCGAAACCATATTTTTTCCGGTATTGTAAAATTCAAAATCCATAGAGACCTTACTGTGGCCAACAAATTCTTGCACTTTTCTTTCTGTATCAATCTCCCATCGTTGCAGCTTACCTGCGGTATTAGCAATTATTAAATAAAGGTCGTTAGGAGAGAATTTAACAGTATAGGCTGTTTCTATAATGTTTCTGTCTCCACTTAAATAAATAGATTGAAGCTTTTTTCCAGTGGCAATATCCCAAATTTTTACTGTTCCATCGGCACTGGACGACACTATTTTAGAATTATCGTTGCTAAACCCCACATCCCAAATAATTCCAGAATGTCCTTTAAACTGTTGTAGTAACTCTCCGCTGTTTGTATTGTATAGGTGAACCTCCCTGTCTCCTCCACCTGTTAGCAACATTTTGCCATCTTTTGATACCTCAAAATCAATTACCACTTTGGTATGCCCTCCATATCGTTGCACTATCTGACCCGTAGCTAATTCCCATTTACGCACTTCAAACCCAATTTTAGATCGATAGGCATACTTACCATTGGGAGATAGTTGTACATCATTTTTTAAGGTTAATAAGCTACTTGCATAACTTTCCCGATACGAATTTGGGTCGAATCCAAGGCCATCTTCTGGAGGAAAACTAAGATAGCCATAAAAAGAGGAGGCCTTTTTACCCGATTTGGCATCCCATAAGGTAATAATGTTGCTGTTATCGCCTGTTACCAACCAGCGACCATCCGGACTAAAGTTGGCATCGTTAAATTGGTCAGACCTTCGTTCAACAATTTTATGGGTTAAGTCAATGCCATATTTTGGAGATCGTTCCTTCTGATTTTTATCTAACACATATTTTTTGGTTCCTTTGAGCACATCCCAAACAATCACGGAGTCTTCATCTACAGCTACTAAAAGATCTCCTTTTTGAGAAATGTTAAGGGCTGAAAATTTCTCTTCAGGTTCTTCCCAAAAAGTCTTTAGTTCTCTATCATTAGCATACATCTTAACACCCACATACCTTCCCGCAATAATAACTTCATCGTGAGGGGTTGTTATTCCTTGGGTAATGCACCCACCACAAAATCCTTCTACCGTTTCGTATTCCTTAAGAAGCTCACCGGTAGATAATTCATAAATTATCACTTTTCGATTGTCCAGCCCTGTAATCAGTTTTGTGCCAATGCTATTAATAAACACATTATCGCGCGCACTATGCGAACCCTTAACCGAATAGATAATGGAGTCTAGTTTAGTGTCATACACATTAATTTTTTCTCCCGTGCTTCCCACAGCCAAATAACGGCCATTGGGGCTTAATGCTAACCTTAAAACATTCTCTTTCTGATGGTAACTGTTAATTATATTACCTGTAAGAACATCCCAGAAATAGATTTTTCCATCTTTTGAAGCAGAAATCAGCACTTTATCATCAGGTGTAAAAAGTACATCATTTACTTCGGATTGATGTCCATTATATGTTCGAATCTCTCGGCCAGAACTTAGCTCCCAAAGTTTAATGGTTTTGTCCTCGCTGCCCGAAACAATAAAGGTGCCATCATGACTAAAATCTACTGATTTTACAGCACGAGAATGCCCCCGCTGCACAACTGTTTCCAGATTTTG
>CAZZML010000036.1:0-13940 GCA_964654735.1 uncultured Roseivirgaceae bacterium
TCAATCAGCATAACGGCTTGATTGTTCCTCGCAATGACGTTGAGAGTGAGAATGCTTGCTAGAACAAAGCGGTGGCGGCCAAGTGGTTTAGAGGAAGTTTGAAACCCCTTAGAATCAACTGTTATGAATATCCAGAGAATCAATTATACAGCATAGCTTTCCTCTAAATCTCTTGGCTTGCGTTGGGTAATTGCGCCTTAGCGCAACAGAGCGTTGGCAAAAACTTATTAATAGCTGCTTGGTTAGGGCATGGCAGAGCGCAAGGTATTTCGTGCGTTGCCGAGCGGCTATTTAATATAACGGCCAATTATAGAAACAAAAGATTGTACTAAGGATTTTCTTTAGATGCTCAGGTGGAGAAGATTGATGTACATGGACTATTTAGGCGTAGCCCGAAACCGCTGGTTAGCGGTGGAGACATAATATACATTATAGCAACAAAAGATTCAGATTACTATTGACCGTAATACCCTTAACATAAAATCGGTCGTTATGGTGCTAACGCCCCAGAACTGATTTTATGTATAAATACTCGCTGTGCTCGTATTACGGGAATTACTACTTTTGTTCTATAATTAATATTATGTTAAATATAAAATTCAATAAAATAGACGGTTTATATTCCGCCTATCCTATTCAATGAATTTCTAGAAATTAATCTTCGTCTGAAACGTATCCTAACGCTTTACGCTTCTCATATATTTCAGTAGCTTTATTTCCATTCTTTAGTTTAGCATATACAGCTTGTAAATTCTGCAGGCCAAGTTCATCATTCTCATCTAAAGACAGTACCATTTCTAATAATGGAATAGCCTTTTTATATTCAATGGCAGAATTTTCTTCGGCAGCATCAATATTCTTATTATAATCTTTAATGCCCATTTCATTAACTACCTCCATTATTTTATCACCTTTACCTATATAGAGCACAGATAAATTGATTGCTGCATTTCTATTTTTAGGTTCCATTTCTAAAGCTTTCCTATAATATAATTCAGCGTTATCGTAATCCTCTGTTATGTCGTATAGCATGGCTAAATTGGCCACTAGTAACGCATTATCTGGTTCGTTATCAATGGCTACTTTAAGACCTTCAATGGCCTCATCCATTTTATCCAATTTAATCAAAATATCTACCTCCTGACGCTTTAAATTTAACTCGTCAGGAAATTTTTCTTGGCCTATTCTCACATATTTTAATGCAGATTCGAGGTCTTCTTTTTGGTTTAAATAGATAAATACAATGCTGCTTAACACACTTGATGAGTATGCATCCATTTCAACCAACTTTTCATAATTCCTTAAAGCATCATCGTATTTTTCTATCTCTTGTGCCATCATACCACCATATAAATAACCTGTGGTATCTGTTGGGTCAATAGTTGATACATCCATAAAATTATTATAGGCAGCAGCATAATCACCATTATTATAGTTTTCCACACCTTTATTAAGCGCACGACCATATAGTTGATCGTACCCTACTTGAGCAAGTCCATTATAAGTACCACCTTCTTTTTCTAATTCAAGCGTTTTTTTATAGCTCTCAGATGCCAATTTTAAGGCTTCAGGATATGTTGCTTTTAGAGCTTCATCTTCCGATTGTGATATTTTGTCATAAATTTGAGCTCTGGTGTACCAGGTTTTCCCTTTATCCATAGTTTTCTCAAATGTAATTGCAGGTTCAATCATTTCAGCCGCTTCTGCTAATTCACCTTTGGTAAGAAGTGTATTTGCTTTTGTTACGTTTTTACCTTGACTAAAAGCAGTGATTACCGCCCCTAGAAAAATGGCCAACATCATTACCTTTTTCATCTTATTATTCGTTTGTATTTGTTGATTCTTCATTTGTATTATCTTCTCTAGTCGGGTTTTCAGGAGATTCATTCTCTTCCTCCAACCCTTCTATTTGCTCAATTTTCGCAATCGATGAAATTTCATCTTTTTCGTTTAGTCGAATAAGCTTCACTCCTTGTGTTGCTCTACCCATTACACGTAAGTTTTTAACCTCCATTCTAATGGTAATACCGCTCTTATTAATAATCATAAGTTGGTCAGTATCAACTACTTCTTTAATGGCAACTAAAGCACCTGTTTTCTCAGTAACGTTCATGGCTTTTACGCCTTTTCCACCACGTTTGGTAATGCGGTACTCTCCTACTTCTGATCGTTTTCCATAACCTTTTTCAGACACAACCAGCAATGTTGCATCTTCCCTAGCTACACATACCATGCCAATGAGCTTATGCTCGGCTTTATCAATGCGCATAGCCCGCACTCCGGTGGCCGTTCTACCCATCGACCTAACATCAGATTCGTGAAAATGAATAGCCAACCCTTTGGTACTTGCTATAATGATATGATTATTACCGTTGGTAAGGTTTACATCTAGTAATTGATCTCCTTCTGCTATGTTAATAGCATTAATACCATTAGTCCTTGGTCGCGAATAGGCTTCTAAGCTTGTCTTTTTAATGGTACCATTCTCCGTGCACATGACAATAAAGTTGTTATTGATGTAATCTTCATCAACTAAACTTTTCACTGCAATTACGCTCTTTACTTTATCTCCTGGTTCAATATTAATCAAGTTTTGGATAGCTCTACCCTTAGTAGCCTTACCTCCTTCTGGTATTTGCCATACTTTTTTCCAGAATACTTTACCCGATTCTGTGAAAATTAGTAAGTAATTATGATTAGTGGCCACAAAGAGATGTTCTGTAAAGTCATTATCTTTGGTAGTAGCACCTTTAGAGCCTACTCCCCCTCTACTTTGTGTACGATACTCTTTAAGTGCTGTGCGTTTAATATAACCCTCATGAGATATGGTTAACACCATTTCTTCATCCGGAATCATATCTTCTGCTGTCATATCATCAGCTGCATGCTCAATAACAGATCTTCTGTCATCGCCATAGCGTTCTTTTATATCAGCTAGCTCTTCTTTAATGATAGCCATTCGAATAGATTCATCTCCTAGAATCTCATTTAAATGAGCTATTAGCACTTGAATTTCATCGTATTCTTTTTGTATTTTCTCTCTTTCAAGGCCTGTTAAACGCTGCAAACGCATTTCCAAGATGGCTTTGGCTTGAATTTCACTTAATTCAAACTTCTTTATTAATCCATCTTTGGCAATTTCAGGATCTCTCGAACCTCGAATTAAAGCTATTACTTCATCTAAATGATCGAGTGCGATTAAATACCCTTGTAGTATATGAGCTCTTTTCTCAGCCTCTTTAAGTTCATATTTAGTTCTTCTAATCACAACTTCGTGGCGGTGTTCCACATAATGGTGAATCATATCTTTCAGATTCAACATTTCGGGTCGGCCTTTTACCAGTGCAATATTATTTACACTAAACGAAGATTGTAATTGTGTGTATTTGTATAAATTATTTAAAACAATATTTGGAATCGCATCCTTTTTAAGGTCATAAACAACCCTCATTCCATTTCTATCTGATTCATCACGAATATCGGAGATGCCTTCTATCTTCTTCTCGTTGACAAGACCAGCAGTCTTTTCAATCATAGAAGCTTTGTTTACTTGGTAAGGAATTTCTGAAACAATAATTTGCTCCTTTCCTGTTTTGGTTATATCAAAATGAGCTTTAGCTCTCAACACAATCCTACCCCTACCCGTTTCAAAGGCAGATCTAACGCCAGTATAGCCATAAATAGTAGCTCCTGTTGGAAAGTCCGGTGCAATAATATGCTCCATGAGCCCTTCCACCGTAATATCATTATCATCGATATAGGCAGTTATACCATCTACCACTTCTGAAAGGTTGTGAGGTGGCATATTGGTAGCCATACCAACGGCAATACCCGAAGCTCCATTTAATAATAAGTTTGGCAACTTACCGGGCATAACGGTAGGTTCCTTTAACGAATCATCAAAGTTGAGCTGAAAATCAACCGTATCCTTGTTGATATCCGTTACTAATTCATCTGCAATTCGCTTTAAACGTGCTTCTGTATAACGCATAGCCGCAGGTGAATCACCATCTACCGAACCAAAGTTGCCTTGCCCATCTACTAAAGGGTAACGCAACGACCAGGGCTGCGCCATACGAACCATAGTATCATACACCGAAGAATCGCCATGAGGGTGATACTTACCTAGTACCTCCCCTACAATTCTTGCAGATTTTTTATGTGCTTTACTATAGGTTACTCCTAAATCGAGCATACCAAAAAGTACTCTACGGTGTACTGGTTTCAAACCATCACGTACATCTGGTAAAGCTCTGGAAACAATAACTGACATCGAATAATCGATGTAAGCAGCCTTCATTTCTTCTTCAATATTTATTGGAATAATGGTTTCAGAGCCAAATTGCTCTTCATTTTCGTCCTCTGCCATTTATAGAGTTATAGGTTGTAAAAAATTAAAGCTCAAAAATACAATTAATTATGGTTTTTTAGGCAACTAATTGAGGGATAAAATAAGGTTAAAACGATTGCTAACTGACTAAAACTAAAATCAAGAAAAAAGAATCCTATTTGTTTAGGTTAAGGTTACCTGAAAACACTCCTCTCTACCTCCTCTCAAGGGGAAAATAGACAAAATATTAGGCCAGAAGTTAGTAAGGGTTTTTCTTCTTCTTATTTTTGCCTTTATACTTTATGAGTTGAGGGTAATTTTGCCCATAATTAGGATCCTGCCATTTCCAAAATGGGTGCATCTTACTTCTATATACTTTTCTGCCATGCCTATGATTTATTTGAGAATGGCACTGACTAACAGGGCACTTGTTTAAATCGGGCATTCTTATAATAGCACCAATGTTAAAATACATAGCAGGTGCAGAGTGGTTTACCACGTACCCAAGCCCGGGCACAGTTAATTCATAACTTTTTACTTCTAGCGATGGTCTAACAAACACCTTAAAATATTCTGAAAGCGACCGCTCAAATGAAACTCCAATATTTACAAAAAGCTTATATTTAATCTGGTCAGGATTGAATTTCTTTTTACCATATTTAAAGGTTCCTATCATTGCATCTACAGCAATAGTATGTCGTACAGACCTAAATACCTCACCACCAACATAACCATAATACCTTATTATTGAGGCGGTTAAATAGTCTGTCTTAAATGGTTGTAGATTATTTGAAAGTGCATTCGGATAGTATTTGGCAGCAAATGATTGCTCATAAGTAAGCCCTCCTCCGAACCTGTACCTGTCAAATGTATAACTCACAGCAACTGATACCGGTATGCTTCCTCCTACCCCTTTGTACTTTATGGCTAACGTATCGGTACCTAGTAAGTAATCTTCGTCCCCTATAGGAATGCTGGAGGAGGATTGAGCATTATTTACCCACCCTGTGTAGCCTGTATTGAGTGAATCTCCCCCAATAACGAAAAAATTATCGAAAAAATAAACATTGCCATTCTTTTGCTGCAAAATACCCGGGCCTTGAATCTCGTGTCTAAAAAAGGTCATACCAAACCCTGTGCTTGCATGCAACGAAAACCCTCCAATAAATTGCGAAAAAGCCCCATTTGGATTCTTTGCCTTTTTTTTCTCAACAGGTTGTTGCTGCGCTATGGCTATGGAAATTCCAAGAACCAAAATAAAAGATATAAATACGGTTTTAACCACGTTTTGCATTAATAGCTTGTAATTTACTTTACCACAAGCTTAGAATGATAAATTTGATAGAGTGGAAGCTCAGTAAAACCTAATTGGTCGGCTATTTCATTAACTCTATCGTATTCAATTTTCGAAATATTGCGTTCTGCTAAAATGTCTTCTTCTTCATCGTTCATAAAAAAAGAAGTTAAAAATCTAATGACTATAAAGGGAGCCTTAAGTATTTGTACGCATTGCTTGGAAGCATCAGTATTATCCAGCTTAAACGATGTATCATGTAATACATTCACATCCACGGTTTGGTGCATAAGTTTTTTAATATGTGCGTAAAATACTGGAGACCATTTATCATACCCTTTTATAAGGTGATCCATAGCAAAAACCACTGGGTCTGTTTTCATCCAATACCCTCCTTTTGACAGTTTTCTGGCTTTTTTATTTAATGCCATTTCTTCGAATAAACTTATGCTTCCGTTTGACAAAGCAATACCAACAGATGGGGTTAAAAGAATGAGCGATAGAAAATCATGCTCTTCAATTTCTAAAAACTCCGCTTCTTCATCAATAAACTTCTGTTTTAAGTCAGCTACCTCATCAAATATGCCAGGGTAGTTAAGCAAGGCATTCACTTCATTTTCGGTAAACATAGTATCAATTTTTTCTAAAGTTAGGTATAAATGGATGGACACCATTGGGCGGCTCCCATTTTAATGTATAAAAGTAATTTAAATCTATTGCATACTTACTCAAATAAGCTTGTAATTACTGTACAATTAGTACTAACTTGGATTAATATGTATAAAACTATAACAACTGCGCTTGTACTTTTATTATTTTCGGAAGCTAAAATTAGAGCACAGAATTCACTTTCAGGGCATGCTGGGGTAAATTATTCGAGTGTCAGCAGCAAAAATAGTGTTAACCCCGATGGGATTTTAGGCTTTAATGCAGGTTTTGCCTATAAATTATACATCGATGATTTGGGCTGGGCTGTTATGCCGGGCATTGACTACTCGCAAGAGGGTTTTGCTGGCCAAAGGCTTCATTATATCAACTTGCCTGTCTCTGTTGGATTTGATTTCACGAATTCTTTTAGTTTGTCTGCTGGCTTTCAGTACAGCCAATTAGTAGGTGGATCTAGCGAAACAAAGCAGCTAATCTATTCAAATAACCTTGCATTTTTAATAACCTTCGAATTTTTCCCAACCGAAAAGTTTGTCACAGGATTAAGATTTTCCAATGGGGTGAAAAATATTATAAAGACACCAGATATAATAATTATCGAAAATGCATCTACCTATTCCATTCAGTTTTATATTGGAGTTATGCTTTTCAAGTTATCTAAATAAAAGGTTTATTATTAATGGTTTTATATTTTTGCTAATATGAGAACAGCAAAATCAGATAAGACCATTGTTCTATGGCTATTAATTGGAGCATTTTTAGTCGCTTCTATGGTTATTTTAGGTGGCATTACACGTTTAACCCAATCGGGGCTATCCATGGTAGAGTGGAAATTAATTATGGGTTCAGTGCCACCATTGAACGAAACTGAATGGCAAAACACATTTGAGAAATACAAAGAATTTCCTGAATATAAGAAGCTTAACGTACATTATAAACTAAGCGATTTTAAGTCCATCTTTTGGTGGGAGTATTCTCACAGACTGCTTGGTAGGGTAATTGGTGTTGTGTTCTTAATACCTTTTTTAGTGTTTTTAATTAATAAAAAATTAGATCAACCTCTTATTAAAAAGCTTCTTTTTATTTTGTTTATGGGGGCTTTTCAAGGGTTTTTAGGTTGGTTTATGGTTAAAAGTGGGTTAGTTAATAATCCTCATGTAAGCCATTATAGATTGGCAGCTCATTTAGTTCTCGCTTTTTTCCTATTCGCTTATATATTTCACTTAGTACTTCAAATTGGGTGGCCTTCGAAAGCTAAAATTAGAATACCTTATTATAAATCTTTTTTAAATTTAATACTGGTACTTATTGCTGTACAAATAATATTTGGAGCTTTTGTTGCGGGGCTAAAATCAGGGCTCTTCTACCCTACTTTTCCTACTATGAACGGGGCATGGATACCTTCAGTAATAGGTAACGATTTGAATACAAAAGGATGGATTGCTTTAATAGATACGGTTGCTGGAGTGCAATTTGTACATAGATGGCTTGGCACTGGCCTATGGCTTATACTAGTTGTAGTAGGTATAGTTTTTGGTTCTTCATTAACTGGAAGTTTAAAAAAAGGATATAGTTTGTTGTTAGGAACAATGACGCTTCAGGCATTATTAGGCATATTTACTTTATTATACTCTGTGCCAATTAGCCTTGGTGTATTACACCAATTTGGTGCCTTACTCAGTTTAATGGCATGGGTGTATGCAGCTCATACTACAAGGCTAGTATTTGTAAATAAATAAACGCTTCATTTAGTCTTGTTCTTTTGCTCGTTAATTTCGCCTGGCCTGCACATAGCCGTTTTCAGCCTACGTAGCCTTGCTACTTTGGCGAAGTATGCTCGGCAAAGGCAGGTTAAAAATACTCGCAATAGCGTTGCTATTACTGTGTTTTTTGCCTTATTAACACATAAAATAACTTCGACTATTCTGTAGCGTTTACTTATTTACAAATCAATGTCGTTTAGTTAAGGTTTGTCACTGCTTGCCTTCGCTAAAGCTATGGCGCAGCAAGGCCTGCCTGTTCGGTTCGCCTCCCTAGCCGTGCAAAGGGTAGGCAGACAGGCGAGTTCAACCATTTGGCGGATCAACACAGGGAAACAACGTCATTGCGAATCCTAGCATAAAATTAAAAACGCTAACTATGTAAATAGGATGTGGCAATCTGTTATAGTTTAAAACAGATTGCCGCACCCCATTCTCTTATCTGTAAAAATAGAAACTTAGGACGGGGTTCGCAATGACGTATGGGCTTAACTAAACGACATTGATTTACAAATACTTAGTCTGATCAGAAAAAAAAAATACTATCATCCGAGTAAAAAATCTAACGTTAAGAATATCTTAAAAAGACACCCCCTATAGTCCCCTCAAGGGACATCTTATCGAATCTTCCCGCCAGCTGGCGGGGAGAAAAAGAGGGGTGTTTTTAGAAAATGATAAAAATCGCTTTAAATTCATCATAAACCACCTTTTTTAGGTTAAATTGAAATTACCCGGATGATAGTAATAAAAAATTACGAATTTGTAACTAGTGCCTCTAAGAAAACAGGTCTTTTTTTATAAAAAGGATTATTATTGATAAGATTTTTATTTTGTTTCTATGAGTTGATGCTTGAGTATCAAGCGATTAGAAAAAATTAAAAATATTGCGATAAGTCCCGAAAGCTTTCGGGATTAATTTTGCTGTGTTTTCTTAGAGACACTAACAATATCAAAATAAGCCTCTATGCCATTTAGTGTTAGGTGCCTATCAATATGGTTAAAAAGGGGAGTTAATGGTTTTAATACATGGGATAACCCTCCTGTTGCCACAATTTTTAAATCTTGAGTAGTTTCTGATTTAATTTTATCAATCATAAAAGAAACTTGGCCAACAAAGCCCCAAATAGTACCTCCTTTTATAGCCGATACGGTATCAGTACCCAATGCTTTTTCAGGAAGTGCAGGTGTTATTTCAGGCAACTGAGCAGCCGTATTAGACAAAGCCCTAATAGCTGTATTTATACCTGGGGCAATGGCAACTCCTTTAATGGTGCCCTTGGCATCTACAAAAGTATAGGTAAGCGCAGTGCCAAAATCTATCACAAGGCTTTCGGTGTTGCCAAATAATTGATTGGCAGCTAGACTATTAACAAGCAAGTCAGTGCCCAGTTCATCAGGGTTTTCAGGTTTTATGGGCAGTAAGTGGTAATCAGATTTATTAATAACCAAGGGGCTAATTCCAAAAAGCAATTCAAGTTCGGAACGAACAAGTGGTGTAACTGTAGGTACCACAGAGCTAAGCCCTACCCCTCTTATCTTCTTGCTATCTAATTCCCTAATTTGTTCCCTTAAAAGTAGCAATGGTTGGTCTGAGTGTGTTGAAAATCTGTATTCCGTCCATTTATTCTTTATTTTCAACCCAACGGTTATATTAGAATTTCCTATATCTACGGCTACAAACATGGCTTTTTGTTAATCAACTCAAAGTAAGTGCAATTAGTATTTTAAAAAAAAATATATTTGTACTTATAATCTGAGGTCGAACTCAGGTTTATACTATATATGAAAGGAGCACTCTCTGACATCCAACTTGATTTTTCTGAAGACAGTCTATTGGTACTGAATATTGCTATGGCCTTTATTATGTTTGGCGTGGCTTTGTCTATTGAGTTAAAAAACTTTAAAGAAGTGACAAGAAACCCCAAGTCGATTATTACAGGGGTGGTTAGTCAGTTTCTACTCCTTCCCTTTTTTACGTTTGTTTTCGTGTACTTTACACAGCCTATAGAGGGTTTGGCCTTAGGTTTAATTCTGGTAGCAGCCTGCCCTGGGGGCAATATATCTAATTTCTTTTCTAATTTAAGTGGCGGTAACGTGGCTTTATCCATTAGTTTAACAGCTATAGCTACCCTGCTCGCTATTATATTTACACCAATAAACTTTGAGTTTTGGAGCAATTTGTATCTAGGAGAAAAAGTAGGAAAAGGAATTTCGCTTGAAACGTGGAAAATGCTTAAGACCATTTTTTCTATTTTAGCAGCTCCTCTCCTTTTGGGATTATTATTTAAATATAAATTCCCTAAACTAGCTAGTAAAATTTCGGAGCCAATAAAGTTTATTTCATTTATTTTATTGGTAGTGATTATAGCCATTGCCTTTATTCAAAACCTTGGAATTTTTAAGCGGTACTATCACTACATTATTTACTTAGTGTTTTTTCATAATGCCATTGCCTTAGGAAGTGCTTATTTAATTAGCAAATTTGTTGGTAACAGCGAACAAGATAGTCGTACCATAAGCATCGAAACCGGGATTCAAAACTCCGGGCTTGGGCTTGTTATCATTTTTAGTGTTTTTCAAGGCAATGGTGGTATGGCCATTATTATGGCCTGGTGGGGCATTTGGCATATTGTGGGAGGCACCGTTATGAGCCTTATTTTTACCCGAGGGCAATTATTTAAATTCCAGTCTATTAAACCATAGGTTTTATTTTTTTTATGAAATTGATTCGCAGCACAATACACCATCTTTTTATTGATGTAATAAGTTTTTTTACAGGAATTGTTATCAGGTTATATTTTAGGAGATGGCAAGTCGCCAATTACGAACGAATTCCGCATAAAGGGTCTGTAATTTTTGCTTCTAACCATCAAAATGCCTTTTTAGACCCATTAGTAATCTATTTTTCACAACCCAGACGGAACTACTTCTTAGTTAGGGCCAATATTTTTCAAAACCCCACTGCTAGGTTTTGGTTAGAAACATTGCATATGTTACCCATATACAGAGTAAGAGATGGCTTACGAGCTGTGGCTAAAAATGATGCTATTATTGAAAAGTGTGTTCACATTCTCACAGGGAAGAAAAACCCATTGGTATTATTTGCAGAGGGCAACCATAATTTAAGGCGGGCATTGCGACCGCTTCAAAAAGGGGTTGCTCGCATTGCTTTTGCCACCATGGAGGCTAATAATTTTGAGCTAGATTTAGCTGTTGTACCAACAGGCCTTAATTATGGCCGGCATACCCGCTTTCGATCGGATATGCTCTTAAATTTTGGAAAACCTATATTTTTAAAGCAATACACCGAATTATATAAAGAAAACCCAAACAAAGCCTATCAGGCACTTATAGAAGATGTTTTTAATGAGTTGGATAAGCAGGTTTTATCTATACGTCCTTCTAAGCATTATGAATATATTGAAAACGAGTGGCTGAGCAAACGAACTGAAAACTCTGATATGGTTCAACAATTTGAGACAGACAAGGCTCTGATAAAAGAGGTTTCGGAAAAATACCAAGAGGAAGATATTGAAGTGCCTGATGAAGCCAAGCAGGAGCCTATTCCTGCACTTCCATCTCTATTTTATAGAATAATGATGTTTCCTGTATTTATATATGGCTTTGTTAATAGTTTTATTGGATATAAAATTCTTGCTGTTTTTATCAAAAAAGTCGTGACCGATATTCATTTTTATGCATCTGTTAAAAGTACTATTAATTTAATACTTGGCCCTTTAGTATTTGGGTTACAAGCCTATTTGGTGTACATTTTTACTGGTAGTGGCGTAATTGCACTGGCTTATTTCATAACCTCTCCTTTTGCAACTATTTTAGCTTTTGACTATAAATTTGCTGTTTTTGATAGGTTGCCCACTATGAAAGGGGTTGCCGCTTATAAAATTTAATGTAAATCACATCTTCTTATTTGCTTGGTGCAAGTTTTCTGTTTTTCTTTGGGCATATAATTTAAACAACCGCCAACATGCTATTTACTGCTCTATTTCACACCCATAAATTAGTTGTTTTACTCTTTGCAGCTATCTATATAATTAAAACAATTCTACTGCTAGTTGGCAGTGATAATGGTCTTGAAAAATTCACAAAGATTATAAAAATTCCTGAAATGGTTATTAGCCTATTGTTCTTATTAACAGGAGGTTATATGGTTATGAATATCGCAGAGTTTGGGGTGCTATTTATATTAAAACTTGTATTTGTGTTTGCCTCTATTCCTCTAGCTATCATTGGGTTCAAAAAGAAGAAGAAACTTTTTGCATTAATTTCTATATTTTTAATAATTGGAGCTTATGGGTTAGCCGAAGTTCATAAAGCTAAATTAGGGAAACGACACGAATTTAAGGAAGAGGTTATTACTAACCCTGAGGCTCAAAATTATGTATTAAGCCTTCATGGCAAAGCTTTATACAACGCTCAATGTACGGTTTGTCATGGTGCTGATGGTAGTGCCGGGCTATCTGGAGCCAAGGATTTACGCAAGAGCAAAAAATCAACAGACGAGATAAAGAACATTATTATTTCAGGAAAAAACACAATGCCTAAAATTAAACCTGCACTTAATGAACAGGAGCTTAAGGCACTAGTTAATTATGTAGATGGGTTAAGAAAATAGGCTCTACAATCTTTCAGCTTCCTTTTTAAGAATTTCCCAAGTAGCAGAGTCTAGCACTTGTTTGGCTTTGTAGTTCTTTTCTTGGCTGTATTTTACAATTTCTTCAGCCCTTTCCTTAGAATATGGATGAGTGCTCACCCACGACATCATTTCTTCTGTATCAGGATTGTCTCCTCCTAATGTATATAAAAAATCAGCAAAAGCTGTTGGGTCAATATCCGCTTCTATCAAATAATCTACCGATTTAAAATCTGCATCTTCTTCTAACGACCTATCGTAAGCCGAAGAAGTGAGTGTTTTTAAAGATTCGAGTAATACTTGGCTGTTTCCATTACCTGAGGTCATAGTAATAATTACAGCAAGCCCTATTTCCTTCACGAGCTTTTTCATTACATGATCCATTTTCAAATGGGCTATTTCATGGCCAATAACACCACTTAATTCTGCCTCATTTTTTACCGCAACTAGTAAACCACTATAAATTACTAAATGATTATTGGGTAGCGCAAATGCATTAACTTCATCGTTATTAATAAGATGAAGCTTAATATCCTTCCTTTCAATTGAATTGGATTCACAAATTTTGGTCAAAATACTATCAACAGGTAATAAGAGGTCATCATTTCTTACCTCTGTATTATTAGCACTATAAAACTCCCAAAGCAACTCTCCTACTTTCTGTTCAGTTGAAGATATATTTTCTTCCACCCCAAACATCTCCATCCAATTTATCTGATTTACTGCCCAGAGGGAAATAAAGAAAAATGACACTAACGCTATGAGTCTAAATACTATTCTGTCCATTACCTGGTTTACAAATTATGTCTGTTAAATCTCCATACAGCCACCAGTGTATATGCATACCCTTACGTGTTTGTACAGCTGAATAAATAGTGGCTATAAATTCGGTTAAATTAAAGATAAGGACAATAACTATGTATGAAATGTAATTATTAGAAACCGACTCATCTCTAAAAATGATTGAAATTGTCCACCAAAACCCATAACTATTAATGAATACTAATGATAATTGAGAAAGCAAGGCTTGTGTAGCATGCCACCGCACATAATACGTTCCTTTTCTGTTAGCCAAATAGAAAAACAAAGTGGCAAACAAGTTAATGATAGGAATAGGTAAGCCAGCTATTAAAGCAACCAACGACATTAAGTAACTAGATGATGCTTTCTCAGCTTCATGCTCGTTTGGTTTGTACGTAAATGAATCAATACTAATCATAATCCTTTATATATATTCCA
>CAZZML010000037.1:0-8419 GCA_964654735.1 uncultured Roseivirgaceae bacterium
ATGGACTGTTTTTCAGCTTCCGACATACCATGTGCAAAAGCTTGGCTGGTCAAAAAGAAAAAAGAAAGTCCAATAAAAAAGACAGGAAAATGGTGAGATAGAGATAGGCTTCTTACCATCCTTATCCATGCGCTGTATATAGGTGTCAAATATTGGATAGCTAACTTATATTGCATTATTGTTTTCTCCAAAATATTGATATATTATTGCATAATGCTATAGCTATGCCAAAAAGAACCATATCATCATGTATCCATGACATAACCTTTTTTAATTACTATTTTTCTTTTTTAGATTGAATCATGGATTTCATCGTTATGATTTCTTTTTGAAGTTGGTCGAACCTTTCGTGTAAAGTGATGACCTCTTCATGTGTGAAGTTTTTAATTTCCCTACTATCTTCTTCTCTTGGTTCTTGCTGGGATGTGTGCATTGCATCAACAATAATACCGATAAAGAGGTTCAAAACAGCAAAGCTGGTGACAATAATGAAAGGTACGAAAAAAATCCATGATAATGGAAAAATTTCCATAGTTGGTCTGACAATACCCATTGACCAACTTTCCAGTGTCATAATCTGAAATAATGTATAGGCAGAGGCTCCAATTGAGCCAAACCATTCCTGCATATTTGCATCAGGGTGACCACCAAACAGCTTTGTTGTAAGGACAGCGGATACATAAAAAACAATACTCAATACACCAATAACAGAGGCCATACCTGGTATGGAGTGGCCAAGTGCAGAGATAACACGGCGCATCTGTGGTACAACAGATAAGAGACGCATAATTCTTAAAACTCTTAAGGCGCGAAATACTGCAAAGGGGCCGCTAGCTGGTATCCAAGAAATTGTTACAACTAACAGGTCAAATATATTCCAGCCTGATCGGAAAAATGCAAGACGATAGGCATAAAACTTTAAGAGAAGTTCTGCTGTGAAAACAATCAGAATTAAATTATCAATCCAGTATAGCCAACTACCATATTTGGAGACGATAGAAGCATCAGTATCAAGACCTAATGTGACAGCATTGATAAGTATCAAGGCTATAATAAATTTCACAAACGGGGCATCTTCAACAAAAGAAGCTATTTTTTGACGATTGACAGGAAGATTTTTTATAGAGTTGTGTCTGACCATAACGTGGATTATCCAGCTTTTGATTGTCCAATTATATTAACAATATCTTTATAATATTTTTGTCCCTAGAAAGTATGACAGGCGCATGAGCACTCTCAGCAGCCATCATGATACCTTGTAAAAAATCAAGACTAACAAGATCAAATGCGCCAACCGCATAACGATTCTCATAGGCATGAACAAGCATATCTTTCATATTGACCAAGGGCATAATTATAATTTTTCCTTCTTGTTTTTTTTGACTACGCTGCAAAATATTTTAGGAATCTGATTATTATAAAATTTTATATTTTATAAAGCTTCGTCTTTAACTTTCCTGAAACGTAATAATGTAAAAATATTGGTAGGCTGTATTTTTTCTTTAGCCATCAATTTCAGTTCTGGTTGTCCTAAAACGTTCTCTTCAGGAAATATGGATCGCCAACCAATCTCGTCTGAATAAGGCATTATTTTGCGTTCCATCCAGCCTTGTATGCCTATATTTTTACTAAAGTGATTTACCAGTAAAATTTCACCACCAGGCTTGCAAACCCGTTTAAGTTCAGACATCACCTTATCTGGATCAGGTACAACCGTCATGACATACATCGCAACAACAGTATCAAAGAAATTATCAGGGTATTCGAGTGCATCTGCACTCATTTCCTTTAATTCTTTTACATGATAAAGTCCTTTTTTATGGATACGTTGTCTTGCTTTCTTTAGCATGTCTGGAGAAATATCAATGCTGTATATTTCCAAGTGTTTCATATAGGATGGTAATGATAATCCAGTTCCAACCCCAACTTCAAGAACCTTGCCAGACCTTTTGTTAATTAAATTAACAGCTCTCTTTCTCCCAAATTTAGTAATAATGCCATAAAGTATGTCATAAAAAAATACCTGCTTTTTATAAGCCTTTTTGATAACTTCATTATTTTTCAAACATGTCTCGGCCATAAATCTGTCTTCCTTTTTGACACCTTTTCCTGCTTGCGCAGAAAGTATTTTTGCGCAATATCCGTAAAATATTATTTTTGAGAGAAAGCTATGAGTGAGGTGGCTCAATAAACATGAAGCACCAAGGCAAAAACAGAAAAAGAGATAATCTCTCAATAGCAATACCTTGGTGCTGTGCTGTGTTAATCGTCCATAATACCCATGATATTAAGCAGGTGAATAAATATCATGACAAAGCTGCCGTAGAGAATAAAAGCACCAAATATTGCCTTGCTGCCCTCAATGCCAGCATCATCCGCTTCATGATACATTTCCTTGATTTCCTGTGTTTCCCAAGCTGTCATAGCTGAAAATATCAGGACAGCACCACCAGAAACAATCAGGCTCATCATTTCACTCTTGAAAATGAAAGCATTGGCCAGCATAGCGATCAAAAGGCCAATAGAGGCCATCACCAAAAAAGTTCCCATGGGAGCCAGGTCTTTTTTTGTTGTATATCCAAACAGGCTCATCGCAGCAAAAGTTGCGGAGGAAACCGCGAATGCCCGAAAAACCAGATCAGCCTTTCCTGCTGAGAAGAAGCTGAAAATCATAGGTGAAATCATGGCACCAATAAGCAAGGCATATCCCCAGAATGCTGCATGGGCAAGTGGTTTACTACCTGAAAAAATCAGTTTTGGAGAAAACCAGCCAAGAGCCAGTACACCAATGAGAAGTACCCATTTCATGGGGCCTGTAGCAACTATTTTCATAAGTTCTGGATTGTTCATCATGAACAGGACTATGACCGCCGTAAAAGCCACACCAAGAGCCATCAGGTTGTAGACACGCAACATATATGTTTTCAGACCCTGATTGATAGCTTGACTATCTGAATAGCTATCCGATCGTTCATGTGCATGTTCTTGTAGGTTGTTATTCATTTAAAAATTTCCTTATAATTTATAATTTTTTGGGATATTACTTTACTCTTTCCAGACACCCTGTTTTTTCATGGCGTCTGCAACTTCTTTAGGCATGTAATTTTCATCATGTTTTGCAAGAACGGTATCTGCTACAAAAATACCGTCCATTCCAATTTTTCCTTCTGTGACAACACCTTGGCCTTCACGGAAAAGATCAGGCAAAATTTTATTAAAAGTAACGGCTATTGTTTTTTTATTATCTCTTACTGTAAAATGGGTTGTTGTTCCTTCGCCCTTTTTGATACTGCCTTTTTTAACAAGACCCCCCAAGCGGATACGCTCTCCTGGTTTGACATTCTTGCTGTACACATCTGAAGGCGTATAAAAAAATGTGACCCCATCTCCAAGAGCATAGAGGACAAGCCCAACAGAAATACCAAGGACTCCAAGTGCTGAGAATATCATCGTTGCTCTTCGTTGTTTTCTTGTCATTCTCTCTTTACCTTTTGAAGCCATATGGCTTTTAATATTTATTATATAAAATTAAGGGTTTAGTGGAGTATTCTATCAACCTTAAACTGTCCTTCCGCACCGAATAACCTGTAACATTCTTGCTTTTGCACCTCTCCTAACCTATCGGTTGGTTGGGGAAGAATATTATCAAAAATTGGATCAATCGCACTATCCTCAAGCCATTGAACCATGCCGAATTCTAAAGGCCGTGTTGTTATCCTTTCATAAGCTGCCAAACTTATATTTTTTGTTAACCCAGCACTACTGATAGCATTTGGTTTTATTAGTCTTGATGACATCACAAAGGCATTCGCATTCTTCCAGAGCATAAAATATTTAACAATACAGAGCATATTCATGTGTTCTGTGTAATCACCAGTAAGCGGGGTATGAATTGTATAGTCCCCATTATTACTCAAGATACGAAATCTCAAAGTGACCTCGTTCCCTTGTTTCATGATACTTTCAGACACTTCAATTTCCTGTATGATAGCTTCTTTAAATCTATGCACCTTTATTCATTCCTTAGTTGATGTCATCGTTAATACTGCCTTTCCATTTATATATTTTATTGCAAAACCAGACGTGCATTAACGGGCTGAATTGGACGGTTATTAGGATGTCCCATGACATCAGCAAAAGATTTTATTTGTTTTTTAGAAGCTGTCATAGGTTTTTTCATAACAATCCAGCGCACACCTTCAGAACAGGGAGGTGTTGTGAGAGAACCATTAAAACGATAATAATTACCGACAGTTGGCAAGAGGTTTTTAGGATCAATTCCTTTTATTAAACTATTTTTATCTCCTGATTTAAGAGGCATTTTTAACCAAGCCTTCTCAATTTGGGTATTTGCTACACCCTCCTTGAACATGACTGCAATAACTGCAAGATTTCCATTTTTATTGGCATGAACAAAATGTAATTCAAGGGGATAAGATTTCCCATTAATATGGTTCTCACTTGGGGCATGAAAGTGAAATTGTTTTAATTCAAAAGATTGACCATCCAGTATAATAGAATTACCCTTGGGGTAGTTTACTTGAATCGTATGGCCATTATTAAGTATTTCATTTCCAAGAATTTTATAATCAAATTTTATTGGTTTTAAGCCCGATTCAATAAATCCAGTCAAATTAATAGGAGACTGGTTTTTACCAGAACATTCGTAAAAATCAGGACTAAGTTTAGCCCAATTTTTAGACCCTTTTTCCCCGTTATAGCTCCATTCTGTTTTCTTTGGTGTAGCTTTATTTTGAGTTTTCTGCTCTGTTCCTGTACTCAAAAAGGCAATCAGAGTGATTGCAAGTGCCGCAGATACAAGAATAATTGCACCAGTATGATTATCTTCCATTTTTAAAATATGTCTCCAATATTAATATATTTTACTTCGTTAAATGCAAAAGCTCGTTAAATCATATCTTTTGCTTTCATCAGCCTGTATGTTCCAAAAGAAATTATACCCATAGAGAGAAGGACGATCCAAAATGAGGGCTGCCATCCTGCGCCAGGCATTCCACCAACATTAATCCCAAGAAGACCTGTCAAGAGCACCAAAGGAAGAAAGAGTGCCGTTACCATCGCAAGTACATACAGCGCCTTGTTCATACGCTCATTCTGCACCCCTGTAATAGCTCTTCCAAGTGCAATAGCTCTCTCTTTTATAGCCTCAATCTCTTCAAGATTATGCTGTGTTTTATTAAGTAAAATTCGCAAACGTCCCGTTTTTTCTCTATCAAAGAATTCAGTTTCAGAACTAATCAATGTATTAATGGCACTACGCTGCGGTGTAATATAACGCAGTAAGGAAATGGTATTACTGCGGATTTGTAAGAGGTCTGGTCTCTTGTTTCCCAAGGATAACAAGTCTTCAGTATCTTCCAGTTTTTCAAGCTTGGTATCAATAGTCTCAATTCTGTCTCCAACCCTCTCAACCAAGCTTTCAGCGAGAACCATAAAAAGCTCAGAAGGAGTTTTAACCCCCTCATTTTTTTGGAAATTTTTCCGTATATCATCAATGGCTACCAATTTTTCACGGCGCGTTGTGATGATGATTTTATCATTCATCCAAATGCGGACAGAAACCATATCTTCAGGGTTGGCATCAGGATTCATATTAATGCCACGTAAAATAGTAAGAATACCGCGCCGAAAAATATGACATCTTGGACGGCTACGCTCAGACCCTAAAGCAGTGGCTACTGAATTAAGCATACCATTGTAATCAGATAGCCAGTCCTTGCTGGATTGTTCATTACAATCCATATGTATCCAATACCAGCCAGCACCTTCAGGCTTATGGTTAATCGCTCTGACTTCATCAAAGGTTAACTCACGCGCTTCCTTGTTTTCGATAATATGGTACGCGCATACAAGTCCCTTATCCATTGTCTTATCTTTCCTGATATTATTTGCTCGTAGTTATGTAATGAAATATAAAATTTTGCTTTTACGTCTTTCTTTTTTTTATTTTCCGTTTCATCTTTTTTATCCGTATCCTTTTCCCACCTCTTTTTTCGGCCAAGGTAAGGTTCTAGGGGAGGTGTTTCCTTTCCGACAAGACTATCTATTAAAATTGAGGTTGGTTTTTTTGGCATATCATTCTCCTGATTTTAGAGGGGTTTATGAAACAAGGACAGGGCTTACAAAGCCTGGTGGTTTAACTGCCAATACAGAACAGTTAATACGATTAAGGATTGTTTCTGCGGTGTTCCCAATAAAAAAACCTGGAATACCAACGCGGCTTAGCGTCCCCATGACAACAAGATCAGCTCCTAATTTCTCGGTCTGTTGTTTTATAATTGTTTGAATTCTACCATTATATGTGTGAAATTTAGGATTCACAGATTCAAATGTATCTAAGCCAGCCCAACCTTGGGCTTTAAGCCTTAATTGATAAACGTGGCTTTCATGTAATTCCCTTGTTTCAGAAATATAATTTTCTACATCTAGTTCAGAGATACCAGAACGGCTACTGCTATAAAAATTCTTAGCGATAGCCTCCCAAGCATGAATAATATGGAGTTCTGCACCCTCACGATGGGCAAGCGATATTGCCATCTCTATAATTTTTTTATTTAGAGCCTCATTTTCATGATTTTCACCTGGATCATCAAAATCAACGGCTGCTATAATACGTTTGATCTTTTTTCCTGGGAGAGGCTTAACGAGCCAAACAGGACATGGACATTTTCTGAGAAGGTGCTTGCCTAGGGAACAAAATAGCTGGGATGTTATCCATGTGTCACCATCAGCTGTTTTAATAACAAGGTCATAGTCCTTTTGGATAATCTCCCTAATGATGGTAAGGAACGGTTTTCCTTCCAAAACTTGAATATTAATATCTACTTCAGTATCAATCGATGTTGCTAGATCATTTAGTTCTTTTCTATAGCTTTCTAAGGTATCCTGTTTTACATTTTTTGCCGTTTCATTTGATATTCCATATCCAGATAAATTAGGGATTTCACCTATAGCGTCCATTAAGGTCAGTTGTGCCTGATTGCTCTTTGCAAGATTAACCGCATGTAAAAATGATGACAGATTATTATTTTCGCTCTTTACAAAAAGTATCTTTTTAAATCGTTTCATTTTTAATCTCCTTTTTTGAAGGTTTTTCTGGATCACTCACGACATAGAGCCATATAAATCCAGCTATCCCAGAAAGAAGAGAAGCTCCAAGAATGCCTGTTTTAGCCATAAGCAATAAGCTTTCATTTTCACCAAAACCAAGCTGAGCGACAAAAATAGACATTGTAAACCCAATCCCAGCAAGCAGCGATACCCCTGCAATCTGGGTAAAGCGGGTATCTTTAGGCAAAACAGCAATCCCCATTTTAAGAACCAGCCAACTTACACCAGTAATCCCGATAAATTTACCCAGCACCAATCCGAAAGAAACCCCTAATACAACAGGGTGCGTCAAGGTCTCTCCCAAGGAGACTGCTGAAAGGGAAATGCCAGCATTGGCAAGGGCAAAAATCGGGATTACCAGATAGGCCACTGGCATATGCCAGCGATGTTCCATCCGTTGTAATGGTGACTGAACACCATTTACACCATTTTCCAGAGTCTGGATCACAGCCCGTAACTTTACATTGGTCATGATATTTGACCCTGACTTGTAACTCTCCTCAAACCGTTCCATTAATTTACCAACCTGATCTTTGAAACGTTCAGGATTGTATTTTGGTATAGCTGGAACAGCCATTGCCCCTAATATGCCTGCTAGGGTTGCATGTATTCCAGACAGGAGCAGCGCATACCACAAGAACACAGCCACAATAAAATATGGAATTGCATTTCGAATACCAGCAAGATTGAATGCCAGCATAAGAACAAAGAGACCTACAGCAATCATAAGTGGATTCATTGCAATATTTTCGGTATAAAATATTGCAATCACCATGACGGCACCTAAATCATCAACAATAGCTAGGGCAACCAAAAAGGTGATAAGGGATTTCGGGACACGACCAGCAAGCAAGGCCAGGACACCAACGGCAAACGCAATATCCGTTGCCATTGGTATGCCCCAGCCAAGCGCAGCATCACCAGAAGGGTTGATGGCAAAATAGATGAGTGCAGGCACTATCATGCCACCAAGTGCGGCTGCAATCGGTAATACCGCATGGCGTGGGTCAGCAAGTTCTCCGACCAAAAATTCACGTTTTAACTCCAGACCTACGACAAAGAAAAACAGTGCCATCAAACCATCATTGATCCAGTGGTGAACACTCATTTCGAGTTTCCAGTTGCCGATGCTGAAACCCATCAGTGTATGGACGACATGCTGATAGGTTTCAGCCATTGCACCATTAGCCATAACCAGGGCAATTACTGCCATGCACATAAGCAGTATGCCACTGGTCGTCTGACGGTGAATAAACTCTTCAAAGGGGGTCATGATTTTTTCAAATCT
>CAZZML010000037.1:8519-13937 GCA_964654735.1 uncultured Roseivirgaceae bacterium
AATCTTCCCTGTTTTTCATGAGTTGTAATTTGTTGCTGAAAACTTAAATTTCTTGATTTTTGCGAGTGTTTTATTGTTTGTCGCGAGGAATAATGTCTCCTCAAATAAGCCCTTAACCTCGGTAATTTTTTTCTATTAAGCCAAATTTTTAGATGGCGAGAGCGTTTTAACTTTTTCATTTCTACACCTTCAATTTTTTTAGTTATTACAACGTTATATTTCGCATCACATTTAAGTATATATGATTAAACATAAGTAATATCAATAAAAAATACAGCAATAACTCATTGATTTTAAATGATTTATATTTTTATTACTACGAGTAATTACGAGTAATATTTACAATATTATTACGAGTAATTATTAGGTATTATGAGTAATTACTCATACTATTAATATAGCTATGGCAGGCTATTTATTTGCATTGAAAATTCCTCAAGAAGAATTCTCCGAAGAACAATATTATACAAAGATAAAACCAGCCGACTTCGAGATTAAAAATGAATATAAACAGCCAGATAGTTTCACAGAGTGGTAGAATGAAGAGTGAACTAAAATACTTCGCAACCTTTTGAAAATAATATTATCAATAAGCAATGAAATCTCCAGAGATAGGGGGTATTTCTTCTACTCGCTCCTTTTCAATCTTGATAATATGAAGCAAAACATTTCCCCATTCAAAATTTATTACTCGTAAATACTCGTAATTCCGTTTAATTGCTATATATTAAATATTAGAGCTTATTGTTAATTTTTCTCCAAAATTAAAGGAAAAATACACGTTATGTCCGAAAAGAAAGTGCCAATAAAGATAAAATCCCCTGAAATCAAAAAAATAATCATGTTTTTGGAAGAAAAATATACATCTAATTTTCCTTTGGATGGCCGAACCAAATTCGGAGGTGCTTTTGCAAAAACAGCAATTATTCTTGGCTTGGGTCATGACAAAACAACGGCTCAAATCAGTTCGTCAGTGACAAAGTACGCTGCGGGACACACAACACCAACAACCCTTTATGCCAAAATACTCGCCAACGTATTTAAAGAGATAGACCCATCCAGAAAATGGAATGAACGCTGGTTTATGGGAACATATATTGAATTTAAACAGGGATATTCAGAAAACAGGCCAGATAATCCATATCTTGTCGACATAGGCGTGACCTATAAAGATATTAACAAAAAATATGACGGACGAAATCCAATGAAACAATTTTTAGGAAGGTGGATTCTCTATCGTCACAATGCCTTGTATCAAGGTGAAAATGAGCGAACTATGTTGCGAGAATTACTCTATATCTGGCGTGATGAACAAGGTATCTATAAATTCAAGCAGTATAATAACCGTGACAAAAACTCTGTCGAAGCGAAGGTTGTTGCCTTTAACGGCACAGTCATTAGAAGTGGTGGTACAGTTGGTTTTATTGGGAAAGGAGAAGCCACAGACCGCCTTCGGTTTATGGCATTAAAATTGGAAACAGGGCATCATGAACAGCATTATTGCAAATATGGCAGGTTGCTATCCTTTCAATATGAAACCCCAAGCCCTTTTCATGCAGGATTCATTCTGCTAAGAGACAGTATATCTCCCCTAAAAAAGAAACCGCATGATATCATTGAGGCTGATAATAACCAGCGAGCAATGGAGGTGGTCAACCAGTATTTTCCAGCATCACCCAGAGACCCTCAGAAAAAAATAAGCATTAGCGATCAATTTGAATCTCAAAAAAATATCATGGAAGTTGACTTCCAAGATGAAGAAACTCTTGCATGGCTTCTTGAATGGCTGGACAACACACCAGAAACCCATAGCAAAGTTGATGTCAAGAACCCAACAGACTTTGATACAAAATGGGAAGTAAAAGGTGTTCGCCGTAACTGGAATCTGGTCACAAATAGCGACCTTTACAAAAATTCCCCAGATTAGAAGCTGATAACGGTAAAATCAAAAGTCCTTGAAATTAAAGGTCTTTCCAGCCTGTCAGCATCGCTTTGACCAAGTTTTCCTTATGCTGAAGACTGGCAAGGATGACACCCGCAATGTGGATCACAACTAGAACCAGCGTGAGAATGGCCGCTGCTTCATGCAGTTCTTCGACCCATTCAAGACCAAAAAAGGCCGTCATTGTCATCATGATGCCTGTTATTGTAACGCCGATTAGGGATAATAGCAGCGCGACAACCATGGCACCGCCAGCAGGATTATGCCCGATATAGCGTTTAGATTTATGGTGTAGACTGTCCTTTATATAAGAGATGATTGTTGAGGGACGGTAAATAAATTGGCTGAACCTGGCGTATTTTGTACCGATAAGACCCCAAATGATACGGATTGTGAGTAGGCCGCCAATAAAATATCCAACATAATTATGCGCATTTTCCCATGCTTCGCTGGTGATCCAAACAATGATATAGGCCAGCACTAAAGACCAGTGGAAAAAACGAACAAGAATATCCCAAACTTTAATCTTATCTGGCCGCATATCGCGGCCAGCATCAGATGATTTATCATGTGTTTCCATCGCTTTAAGATTTCTTTTCGATGTTAACAACTTCCCCAGTTACAGGGTTCATATAAATCTCAACCAGTGATTTATCTTTACCAATGCCGTAAACTTCGTAACAGCCGTCTTCTTTTTTAACGCGGCGCACTTCATAGCCAAGCTCAGTGGCTTTGGCCTTAATGGCATCTTCACTCATCCACTCGCCTTTCACTGTAGCGCAGCCACCTTCATGAGAGCTGGCCATGGCGGGTGTTGAAAGTGCCAACATTGCGGTTGAAGCGGCCAAAATAATTAGTTTTTTCATAGTACATCTCCTACTAAAATGTGTCATCATCTGTGATGACGGTATAGCTAACTTAAACGAGGTGTTGTGACAGAGTGCTGAGAGATATTTTCAGGATTTTGTCATGTTCTGTGCTGTAGGATAAAATGTATGATAAAAGCGTTCTCTTACCAATTTTATTTAACAATCATTCTCATTTTTGGGGGGGTGAGTCTTGGGAGTACAACTGCATATTCAGATCATAAGAAAAAAAAATATAAGAATCTCTACCAACTGCGTAAATCCTTAAAGGTTCTGCCGCTCTTGACGATATTGAAGAAGGTACGTCCACTCATTAAAGGCAAAATCATAGAGACTGAATTTGAAATGGAGGATGGAATCCCCATTTATGAGTTTAAGTATATTGATAAAAACGGTCATGTTCTAGAAATGGAAGTTGATGCGCGGACGGGCAGAGTTATCAAGGTGGAGCGGGACTGATGCGTATCTTATTTGTGGAAGATGATTCCCGTATTATCCGTGATGTTGCTGAAACCCTGAAAAATGCTGGATATATTGTCGATCATGAAAGTGATGGCGAAGAAGCGTGGTTTAGGGGTGGTACTGAAGATTATGGTGCGGTTGTCCTTGACCTTGGCTTACCAAGTATGGATGGCTTGACCATTCTGAAAAAATGGCGTGAGAATAACCGTCTTTTTCCTGTACTTGTGCTGTCTGCACGCGGCAGCTGGAGTGAGCGGGTTGAGGGGATTGATGCGGGCGCAGATGACTATCTTCCTAAACCTTTTGAAATGGATGAACTACTGGCGCGGTTACGTGCGATTATTCGCCGTTCTGCGGGACATGCCAACCCTACACTTATTATTGGTGACATTAAACTTGATCCTCGGCAAATGCGTGTCACGGTTAAAGGTGTTCCTAAAACACTTACGCCCCAAGAATATCGGTTGTTATCCTATATGATGCTCCATTCTGATAGGGTGATACCTCAGCAAGAACTGGCTGAACATCTTCAGGGCGATCATGAAGAACGCGAATCCAATGCTGTTGAAGTGTTGGTTGGAAGATTGCGCCGCAAGTTAGGGGGCGGGTTGATTGAGACGCGTCGCGGGTTTGGCTATGCCATTATAAACCAACAGGCATAAAGGTAAATTTATGGCCAGACATTCCTTAAAAATTAGGCTGTTGGCAATACAAGCCATTACAGTTTTCGTTGCCTTGGGGCTGACGGGGGTTGTTTTGACCTATCTGTTTGAAAGGCATGTGGAGCGGCGTATCAGTACGGAACTTGATACATATATTACCCAGATTGCTGCAAGGTTGAGCTTTGATGCGGAAGGAAAGCCATTGCTTGGTGGGAAATTGGCTGACCCGCGTTTTGAAAAAATTTATGGTGGTCTCTATTGGCAAGTCAATAATGAAACATCCAATAAATCATCCCATTCCCGTTCGCTATGGGATATTGCTCTGACCTTGCCTGTTGATACCCCTGGGTTTGGAAAAGTCCATATCCATACAACAAAAGGCCCTGAAGGAACGCATATATTGGTTCATGAGCGCAGATTAATCTTTAAGTCCTCTCTTGGGGATCAGATATGTCGTATCATTGTTGCCATTGACCTGGCAGAATTGCGCGCCATGGCTTCGGAATTTTTATATGATGTTGCTATTTCCTTATTCGTTCTGGGATTATTTCTGTTATTGGCGGGCTGGATACAGGTCATGATTGGACTAAAGCCTCTGTCTCTTATTCAAAAATCTATTGCCTCGATCCGTAGCGGTAAAGAGGCGCGTATTGATACCATCATGCCTCTTGAAGTTACGCCCTTGGTTGATGAAGTGAATAGCCTGTTAACCGCACAGGAAAAGGTGCTCTCAAAGGCAAGAAACCGAGCAGATAATCTTGCCCACGGCTTTAAAACCCCTCTGACAGCTCTTAAGTCAGATGTTAGGCGTTTGCGAGAGAAGGGAGAGGATAAGATTGCAGCTGATATTGAGGCAACAACCCAGCTTATGCATCGACAAATAGAAAGGGAGCTTACAAAGGCACGGATACGACATATAGGCTATATGCCTGTTATTGCGGTTTTCCCCATCATTCAGAGCATTGTGAAAACGTTGCAGCGTACCCCAAATGGAAAGGATAAAAATTTTCAGGTCAGATGTCACCATGATCTTCATGTGCAGGTTGATAAGGATGATATGGCGGAGATATTAGGAAACCTGCTGGAAAATGGAGCCAAATATGCTGGCCATAAAATTATTGTGCACGTCTTTCCCAAAGAACAGGCTGTAATATTCCAGATTGAAGATGACGGTATCGGTATTTCCAATTTTCAGATGGAAGTGGCACAAAAACGAGGCATCAGGCTGGACGAATCTATGACAGGTTCTGGCTTAGGCCTTGCCATTGTGAATGATGTATTGGAGGCTTATAAACAAGACCTGAAACTGGAAAAATCCTCACTTGGTGGACTTAAGGCCAGTTTCCAGTTGCCACTCCAAAGTAAAACCTGTGACAACCTGCAATAGCAAGCCAATAGAGTCCTTTTATCTGTTGAGGCGTGCATACCATGTATGAAATAAAAGTGCCTAGTAATATAATAAAATCATTAAAACCACCGTTATTTT
>CAZZML010000038.1:0-13685 GCA_964654735.1 uncultured Roseivirgaceae bacterium
TTATTCTCAGTCTCTTAGCACTTCTCATCTCCACTGAATCGCTCAATCTAGGTTTTATACAGGTTTAAATTGCTCAAATGCTTGCTTACAGGTATTGCAATAATGCATGGCACGGCATAGGGTAGGGCCAAATGGGGTTTTTAGTTCTGTATCAGTGCTATCGCAAAAAGGGCAGGGTGTTTGTTCCAAGATGTTAATATCTACCACTAAATTAAATTTTGGAGGAGGAGCTAACCCAAATTGTTTTAAGGCTTTTCTTCCTGCTTCTGTAATATTATTACTGCTCCAATGTTGCTTAAAACTTACGTTTACTTCGTAATTACTTACACCATTCTTATCCAATGTTGACTTTACTTCCTCCACCATATAATCCATGGCAGGGCAACCTACAAAGGTGGGTGTCATTTCTACTTGCACTTTTTGGTTTGAATCTACATTTACATGTGTAATTACGCCAAGGTCAATTAATGAAATTACAGGAATTTCAGGGTCTTTAACTCCCTGAAGCCATTCCATTATTTTTGATATTGTTATTGTTCCCCCCATTTATTCTGAATGACTTATATGATACATTGCTACTACAAACATTAAAAAGACACCTATAACTTCAACTATAAATATATAGTTATTCAGGTTAGGTCAATTTAGCACTTCAAACTTCCAACTCTTAACTTCCAACTTATTTTCTACCAATCAGCAGTTGGGTCGCTTCCTATCACCTCACCCATTTCATCGAGCAGGGGTTGTAAATGTTCGGTATGCTCACCGTAGCGTCCACCAAAACGGGGGGATTCTTTAGCCAAGTCTGGGAGTATAAGTTGAGTTTGAGCTAAAACAGCATCAATATGCTCAATCCACCTTTCACGCAATTCTATTTCGCCTCTAAAAATGTATTCAGAGATTAACTCACTTTCCATTTTCGATTCTTCGAATACTCCTAATGCAAAAGGAATGGAATAGTCTAGTGACCTTTGTAGCCTTTCAATACTTTCATCACTTCCGTTACCTAGTTTTTTAATCCAACTATCAGCGTGCATAATGTGGTAGCGGCATTCACCTTTTAGCTTTCTGGCTAATAAACGCAGAGGTTCATACGAAGAAGCAATCAGCATCTCAAAGCGATAATAGTCAGCGGTATCAAATAAAAAATGGCGCATTAAGCTAAAATCGTATTCGCCAATGGGTAACTCTACAAATTGTGAGTTATGAAATTGCTGAGCAGGGCGAGTAAAAGCGACTAAATCAGGCTCACTTTCACCAAGGCTTTGGAGTAATTGATACATGGCCAAACTTTGCCCCACTTTGTCTTGTGCCATGGAGGCAAAGGCAATATCTTCCTCTAATAATGGGCCTAAACCAATCCATTCAGAGTTTCTATGGCCAATAATTAACTGGTCATCGGCCATTTTATATAATAAGTCTTTTAATGCTTCGTTGTTCATAATTAGCGGTTTTTTCTGGCAAGGAAGGCCTCAATTTTAGCTTGTCCTTTGTAATCAATAGCTTCTCTAAAAGTTTTTTCAGGCAGGGTATTCCAAATTTCTTTGTCTTCTTCGTTTGATTCGTAGAAATCCGAAGATTTGGCAATCCATACATTAAGAACTGGTTTGGAAATATCCAGATTAGATTTTGCTACTTGAAGAGCGTGCTCTTCATTATTAGCCATCACAGTGCCTGCATATTTGTGTTGTTTGCCTCTTTTTAGCATATGAAAAATCTTATATTCTTCGTTGCCATTTTTGTTAGAAGCCTCAACAGTATCATAAATGCTTATTTTATTTTCGGAGTAATCCGAAACAAAAATATTTGGTGTTTCTATAGTCCAGATTCCAGCACAGGTTTGCCTACGGCTATATTGCTCTTTGGCAAACAGAAAGGCCATTTCTTTGTCAGGCGCATGTACTATGCCTTCGTGCTGAAACTTGCCACCTTCTTTTAAAAGTACAAATACTTCAAAAGTGGGAAGCTGGTCTAATAGTTGAGTTGGTGCATTATGCTGAGCCTTAAATACATCCAACCTTTTAAAACGGGGGTCTAATATTTTTTTAATCATACTTGGTTAAGCTAAAGGCTGCACATAATTTGCTTCTTTAGGCAGAATTGCCTTACGCACCCATCGTCCTCTTTCTTCTGCTGTTTTACGAACAGCAATCCGTTCCGCATTGCAAGGCCCATCTCCATTAATTACTCGTTTAAATTCTTCCCAATCAGGTTCGGTATATTCCCATTTACCGGTTTCTTCATTTTTACAAAGTTTTTTATCGGGTAATGTTAAGCCCAGTTCCCAAATTTTGGGTACATACATATCCAGCCACTGCTGCCGAGTATCATCATTAGAGAGCATTTTCACCTTCCACTTCATTAATATTTCGGTATGGCTCGAAACCTTATCAGGCGGGCCAAAGAAATGTTGCATAGGTGCCCACCATCTGTTTAATGCTTCCTGCATCATTTTTCGTTGGGCAGGTGTACCTGTGGCTAGATGAATTACGCAGTGATGCCCATACTTTAAATGAAAGGCCTCTTCAATACAAATTCGTTCTAAGGCACGGCTGTAAGGGCCGTAACTGCCTTTTGAATTAGCTACCTGATTAACAATGGCACCTGCATCTACTAACCATGAAATGAAGGCAGAATCGGCCCATGTATAAGCAGGATAATTAAATATGTTAGAGTATTTCGATTTGCCACTTAATAAATCGTCAATCATAGCTTCACGTGTTTTGCCTAAAGTTTCGGCAGCACTGTATAAGAGTTGTGCATGTCCCACTTCGTCTTGCACTTTAGCCATTAATGCTAATTTGCGTTTAAATCCAGGTGCTCTGGTTATCCAAGTACCTTCGGGTAAAGCACCAATAATTTCGCTATGAGCGTGTTGCTCTATCATTCTAATGAGCTGCCTACGGTATAAATCTGGCATCCAATCAGTTGGTTCAATCTTTTCACCTCGTTCAATACGATTTTCAAAAGCAGCCAAAAGAATTGGATCTTCTTTTAGTGGGTCTTTTGCATTTATCTTTTCAAATGTATTTCCGCCTCCGTACATAGTTGATTTATTATGGTTGATATAATTTCGATTTTATTTTTTTAACCCCTTAAGAAAAATATGGGCAAATGCCTCGTTTAATTCTTCGGGAGGTAAGGTGTAATTATGCCATTTCTGAATGCCGTTCAATGAAGAGAGCATTGCCATAACGGTAAAAGACGCATCATGGACTTCAAATATGCCCTCGCTCACTCCTTTTTCTATTATTGATTTAAATGCCTGTTCATATGCTCGCTGCATCGCTGTAAAATCTGTAAGTAGGGGTTCAGATAAATGTCTCCACTCATTCCAAAAAACAGCAGACGCAGCAATATCACCTGTAATTATGTTCACATGGGAAATTACCGCCTGTTTAAATTTTTCTTCCGTTGATACATTTGTACCCTGAACTTCTTTTATGCCATCCATAAACTCTTGAGCCATTCGAAAGCAGATTTTAACCAAAATATGTTCTTTCGATTTGAGATGAGAATAGATACTGGCGGCTTCTATACCTACTTGTGAGGCAATATCGCGCATTGATGTGGCGGCATAACCCTTTATTTTAAATAAGTTGGTTGCAGCCACTTCTATCTGTTCTTTTCTAGGAATTGAAACTACTGGCATCTAACAAATGTAATCAACCTAACGTTTGTTAGCAACATGTTTTTAGGCTTCTTGCACGTTAACTTGATTTCTTAGATCAAAATCGGGTTTAAAACTTATTTTTGTAAAAAAAGATGACGTTTACTTCTCCTGAAGATTTTTTAGAAAAATTAAATCAATGGTTTAATGGATTAATTGCTCTGCCTTTATTGGCGATTGCTTATGGTTATTTAGAAATTTTTAGTGGAGGGCTTGAAGGACTAATTGTATTGGATGATATAGTTAATTATGTGGTAATAGCCTTGGGGTTGGTTTATGCTATTTATTTTACACGTAGTTATAAACATCAAATAAGAGCTATCAAAGATGATGAATCTTTGATGATTAGGTTAACGACTTATTTTGTTATTTCTAAATCATTTTTTTTGAAAATATTTACAGTCTCTCTCTTATCTGTTTTTGGGTTGTATATAACAGGAAGTGTGGCTTTTGCTGGCTTCTATGCTTTTCTTTTATTTTTATTATCTATTTACCGACCTGGTTTGTTAAGTGTGGCAAATAAGTTAGGTTTAAAAGGAGGTGTAAGAAAAGAATTTTTAAAGAAAAATAGTTTTATTATAAACGGCTAAGTTCTAACTAGGACAGTATTTTTGTATTATCTAATATGGACATGTTGCTATTTGCTTAAAACTTAACCCGGATTATTCATGACTTTGCAACAAGTAATGACCTGAACAATTTATATCAACTGATTGTCAAGCATTTATAGTAGGGTTAACCCCGACAATTCTAAAATTTGACTTCCCCATTTTTGGGTGTTGTATATTTTGTAACTCACCTGTCCATAATATATAACTAGCTGATTATATGAATTTTAGAATTAGTCGGTCTTGTAGGCGAAAAATTCGTGTGAATTTTTCGGGTTAAAGAATGTCATTTCGTAGTGCAACGGAGAAATCTTTGCCGCTTATAGTAACAGGCTACATGGTCAAGATTCCTGCGGAATGACTTGCAGGGACGGTTTTAGTGGAATATATAAGCATTTTAGCTGTATTGTTTAGAACTTAGCCCTATAAACTAATATGAAAGCAAACGAATTAATATTACGAGATACACTTGCCATTGAAAGAACTAAACTGGCAAATGAAAGGACATTTTTAGCCTATTTTAGGTCAAGTATTTTCTTTTTGGGAACGGGGCTATCTATTATTCATATTAATTTTTTCGAACAAGTGAATTACTTAGGATGGTTTTTTGTAGCTATGTCTCCTTTGGTTTTTGGAATTGGATTATACCGATTAATTACAGTAAGAAGAGGAATAAATAGAATGGTAGATGTAGCCGATAAATAACTACATTATATACTCGTCATCAACGCTTTCAATTGGCTTCGGAATATTCTTTTTTCCTAAAGCCTCTAGTAAGTTAATTTCTATGGTTCTTGTTATCTGGTCAAGTGGGATACCGGTAATTATATTATTGAAAGGATTCAAAAGCGCCCTTCCTATATTATGAGTAGTAATAAATACATATCCCAAGAACATTCCAATTAAAATAGACCATGCTCCCACTAGATTGGCAGATTCTAACGTAATAGAAATTATAAAAATCCAAATGAAAAGGTTAGTATAGTAGGAATAAGTAGTTGGGAAAACCGTGTTTTTAATCCGCTCAGCTTTTCCCATCTCATCACAAAAATTAACAATGATTTTGTTCATCTCAATAAATTTGAATCCATCGATCACCCCTTTATCATAAAGGTATTGTAAGTCTGTTGACTGTAAATCTAACAGAGCCGAATGTTTATTGGATTTACTTTCAATAAAGTCTAAATCATTGTTACTAAGATATTTCTTATACTCTTCCTCATCTGAGCCTCTTAAATTTTCTTTGAGTGCATATAAGAACGAAATATGACGGTTAATTACTTTCTCTTGAAGTTGGAGAAGGTCAACTGAATCAATATCCTTTGTACTGGTTGAATACGCTATTATTTGCCTTGCCCAGGTTCTAGAATCATTGACAAGTGCACCCCATATTTTTCTTCCTTCCCACCATCTATCATACGCTTGGTTATTATTAAAACCAATAAAAAAAGCCAAGGACGTACCTAAAATGGTTGGTACAATGGCAGGTAAATCGAAGCTTCCTTTAAGTACATATTGATTTATTACATATGTAAGTGCACAAGTTGCTACTACATAAATAGAGTTTTTCCATGTGCCATTAAGGATCCTGCTTACATAAATTTTGTTTGAAATAATCATATAAAAAGATTAATACCTAAAGTAAAGATTAAATCTGAGAAAAGGATTTTATTTAAATCCTTTTCGGTAGTTTCTTAAATTGATAGCGAATAAAAATACCGACATAGCACTAATAATTAACAACGAATAAGAAAATGGTATCGAGTTATCTAAATACTCTATTAATGTATAAGGAAGCACCACAGCCATTAGTAGTGTTGAAGTAATTAGACCCGCTAGTTTAAAATTTTTCATTACCTCACATTAGCTTTTCTAATAATTCTAGAAAATAAAATAGGAAAGAATCGTTTTATAAGAATGGCAAGGGTCTCTTTTCCGCCAATTCTAACTTCTTCCTTTTCTTTGATTATTGCTTTTACGATTTGCCTCCCACATTCTTCGGCTGACATTCCCTTGGCTTGCCCAGCATCCATTACGTTGGCTGAATCACCTTTTTCTGTTAGTGCGTTGAGCGAAACATTCGTTTTGATAAGGCCGGGAGTTATAATAGAGACTAATACTCCTTTTTTCCAAAGTTCAGATCGTAACGAATCGTAGTAGCCATGCAGCGCATGTTTAGATGCGGCATAGCCAGAGCGGTAAGGTGTGCCAAATTTGCCCACCAAACTACTTATAGGAACAACATGTCCAAATCCATTTTCGATCATAGAGGGTAATAATGCTTTCGTTATTATAATGGTGCTAAAAAAGTTAACTTCCATTAATTTGCGGGTTACTTCAATATCTGTGTCCATCGCAAAGGAACGCTGGCTAATACCTCCAGAATGTATCACAATATCCACTCTACCAAATAGAGCCAACGCTTCTTTTGTTTTATCCTCTAGGGTTTCTGGTTGAGATAAGTCTATTGGTAATATCTTTATATTTTCTTGATTTACACAATTATTTTTAACGTCCTCCAATGCTTCTTGCCTTCGAGAAGATAAAATTAATTTCACATTTTTTGTATGAAGCGCTTGTACAATTCCTTCTCCAATTCCAGAGGAAGCCCCCGTAATCCAAATAACTTTATTTTCTAACAATGCCATATTTACTTCCGTTTGTACACTACAAAATCAAATGAATATTTATGCTTTTCATCAACAGGGTGGTGCTTACGGCTTACTTCTTGCCACTCTGTTTTGCCAAAATCAGGAAAGAACGTATCACCATCAAATGAATGGTGAATTTCGGTAATGTAAAGAGTATCTGCAAGTGGCAAGGCTTGTTCATAAATTTGCCCACCGCCAATAATAAATATTTTTTCTTGGTTTTTCTCTTTGCAAAGTGCAAGTGCTTCGTCTAAGCTATGCACCACAAAAGCATTATTTAATTGAAAAGCAGGCTGCCTTGTTATTACCACATTGGTACGATTTGGCAATGGCCTAAATTTTGGAGGCAATGATTCATAGTTCTTTCTACCCAGTACAATAAAATGGCCTTTGGTTGTATTCATAAAATACTTCATGTCGTCTGGTAAGCTCCAAACTAAATCGTTGTCTTTCCCAATTACTCCATTTTTAGCCACTGCCGCAATCATTGCTATTTCCATACTAAACAATATTATTTCCTCTTAAAAAATCTTCTACTTTCATCCGCTTTTTACCCTGCAATTGTAGCTCTTTTATAAGTAAAGAGCCGTCATTGCACCCAATTCTAATGTAGGTTTTATTGTTTGATTCTACTTTGCCAGTTGCTAAAGTTTTATCACTCATTTCAGCACTAAATATTTTAAATGTGTTACCATTTAAAATAGACCAAGCAGCAGGGTAGGGGCTTAGGCCTCTTATAAAATTATAGATACCTGTGGAGGTCTGATTCCAATTAATTTCGCAGGTTTCTTTAAATAGTTTAGGTGCCTGTTTTAATGTGCCAGCCTCTTGTTGGGTTTTGGATATAACATTATCTTGCTTAATCAATTCTACTGTTTTAACAACTGTTTGTGCTCCCAAAAGCATTAGTCGTTTATACAAGGTGCCTACATTGTCGTTTAAACTAATAGGTTCCTTTTCTTGAAGAATAATGTTGCCGGTATCTATCTTTTCTTGAAGAAAAAATGTGGTTACCCCTGTTTCTGTTTCGCCATTAATGATGGCCCAATTTATGGGAGCTGCCCCTCTGTATTGAGGTAGCAGTGAGCCGTGTAAATTAAAAGTGCCTTTTGGAGGCATTGCCCAAACTACTTCTGGTAACATTCTAAAAGCCACTATAATTTGTAAGTCGGCTTTCAGATTTTTAAGCTCGGATAGGAATTCCTCTGATTTTAAATTGGTTGGCTGAAGAATTGTTAGATTTTTGCTAACGGCATAATCCTTTACAGCAGAAGTCATTAAATGCCTGCCTCGCCCTTTGGGCTTATCAGGAGCAGTGATAACCCCAACAATATTACTACCATTTTCAAGTAGAGCTGCCAAAGACGCAACTGCAAACTCTGGGGTGCCCATAAATACTATCCGTAAATCCTCCATTGGCTGCAAATCTAATTTATTAATTACTTAGATTAATCAGTTTGATTTCCTACTTTGGTGTGTTTACTAAAGTCTATGAATTTACCCTATTTTATATCTCAACGAATTAGTACCAACAAAGCAGGTACTTTCTCTTCTACGATTCATAAAGTGGCGGTTTTTAGTGTGGGCATTGGTCTGGCAGTTATGATTATTTCCTTTGCTATTATGATGGGGTTTAAGAACACCATTAAGAATAAGATATACAGTTTTAGTGGGCATATTCAAATTACCAAGTATGTAAATTCTAATTCTTATAATGAGAACCCACTAAAATTTCCTGATGACCTAAAGTTAGATGAGATTAAAAATGTCGTTCCATTTTCGTTTAAAGCAGGGTTAATTCAAACAGAGGAAGAAGTGGAAGGAGTACTTTTTAAAGGAGTGGGCAATTCTTTTGACACTATTAGTTTTAGCAATTATTTAACAAAAGGTCGTTTTGTCCATTTCAAAGAGGATGGTTATTCAACTGAAGTCGTTCTCAGTAGCTACTTAATGAATCGATTGAACTTACAGCTAGGGGATGCCTTTGTTATGCACTTTTTTCAAGACCCACCTCGTGTGCGTAAACTTACGATTGTTGGAGTATATGAATCGGGGATGGAGGAGTTGGATACCCAAATTTTATTTGGAGATATAGGCTTGGCTCGCAGGCTTAATAATTGGAGTCCTGAATATGCCGGTGGGTACGAAGTGTATTTGAATAGTGTAAATCAGATTGACCCAGTGCAGCAAAAATTATATGAAAAATATGGGTATGATTTATACGTGCAAAAAACGAGCAATAAGTTTTTACAAGTATTTGAGTGGCTTTCTCTGATTGACAATAATGTTAATATTCTACTATTTATGGTACTATTTGTGGCTTCTTTTAATATGATTTCTATTATACTAATTCTAATTTTAGAGCGTACTCCAATGATTGGCACCTTAAAAGCACTAGGTGCTACTAATGGGTTAATTCGTAGAATATTTGTATATAATGGAATGCAAATGATTCTGAAGGGGATGCTTATTGGTAATATTTTTGGACTAGGAATTGCTTTAGTTCAATGGAAATTTAAACTTATAACCCTCGATCCATCAAATTATTATATGAGCTACGTACCTATTGAGTTTAATTTAGAAGTAGTGTTACTGCTTAATTTATTGGTACTAGGGTTGGTATCAGCCATCTTAATATTACCTACCCTCTTTGTAGCTAGGGTAGAACCTATAAAGGCCATTAAATTTGATTAGATTATTTAACCTGATTAATTCATGAATATTTGTTATGAGCATTTTAAGTGTCTTTCATTAGGTGGCAAGTAAGCCTTGATGATAGCTATTTTATGCACCACTAATTTTATATCATTACTTACTTGCTAAACTTGTCTAATAATAGAGTAGAGGTTAATAAAATTACAGATATTACCACAAACGAAACGCCAATTCCGTAAGCATCTGCCGTAATACCAAAGGCTAATGCCAGCAGAGCAGTTATGAGTGTACTAATCAAGGATTGAACAGATATTACCGTAACCAACATTTCGCTGGGCACATTATCAGCAATAAAACCTGTAAGTATAGGTTTTCGCATGTTTTCTATGAGGTAAATTCCTGCAAATAGCAAAAGAGCAGCCACCCATACATCGTAGAAATAAAACAGACCTGAGCCAATGCCAAATAAGAACCCAGCTATCAAGGTTTGATGTGAAATACGATTTTTATTGGAAGCAGCCACTTTTGCGGATAGCTGAGATGCTCTGGAGGTGGTCAGGTAAATTACGAAATAGAAAATGCCAATGAGCAATCCGTTTTTTTTATCCGTTTCTACATCTACCAGTATAGGAATAATTAATGCCACACTCACCATCAAAGGTTGAATATAGTCTTTAACTGCTTTTAAATAAGCAGAATGCAGAGCAGAAGTATTCATAATGCTAAGCACAGCAGGTTGCTTTATTACCTGAAAAAATGACTTTAGAGTTAATGAATTTTGCTCCTTTTTTGAAGATTGAGAAAGGTTAATTTCTTGAGGATAGCTTACAATCAATAGTAAATTAATTAAATAAGGAACAATAGAATATAAAAATATGGACTGGTAGGAACCACTATAAAAAACAATAATGCCGGCAATAAGCGATGAAATAGCAGAGCCCTTTTGCGACCATGCTCGGGTATGGCCGTAATAATTTATCTTTTCGCTCTGCCAATTATTGAGCTTTAAATAATCCATTATCATTCCTTTATGCGTGCCAGATCGAAACGCATCGGCTATGCCATAGCTTAAAAAAGCGAGTAGAAATGGCCAAAAACTTTTTGATAAATAGAAAATGGAGAATGATAGGATGTAGAACAAAAAAGAGCCGATAAGTGCATTTTTTCTTCCATACTTATCCGCAATAAAGCCCGAAGGAACTTCTACGATATTAATTACGATTTCACGAGCAGCATATAGAATCCCTATTTCGGTGTAGGAGAGCCCTTTTTCAAGCAAAAACAAAATAAAAAAAGCATCGAAAAACCGAAGGTTTTTAAGAAAACCATAGGCGCTAAATTTGGCGTATTGTCTGTTCCAGAGTTGTTTGTGCATTTTACTTCTAAAATACTATTTCTTTCTTTGTGAAACTTTGGGTTGCCTCTGTGTTTCTTTGTGTAATAACTTTACAAATGTTATTTTATACCACAGAGTTATAATGAATAAATATTATGAATTCGGGTTTTTATTAAACACTTTAAAAAGCAGTTTACTTGTTACAAAATAGATAATAAGCATGGTGGCTGCCCCTAAATAAATACCATTAGAAAGTAAATGGTCTAGTCCATATTGGTATAGATACAAGCCGATTGAAATCGCAAAATTGAGTAGGCCGTAGAGCATGTTTTGCATGTTGCCAAAGCCAAACGCACTAAGCATTCGCCTTTTCCATACGCCTAATACATAATGGGGCATGGCATTCATTAGGGTAAATCCTATAATAAAATCGATGATGTTCATAGTAGATTGTTGAATTAATTGCAAATACATAATAACGTCATTACGAGAATTTTTTCTTTAAAATTCGAAGTAATCTGTCCAAAGTAAAAGACTGCTTCGAATTTGAAATATATTGACGTATAAGATTATATTAATTTCTACCATTGACGGATTTGTATAAAGAGGTTCCAAATTATCCTATTTTTTATTCCGAGGTACGAGGAATCTCCTGCTTTTCGAAGATAACTTTCTAGCCTCACAAGATTCCTCGTACCTCGGAATAAAAAAGAAATCTTTTGTGACTCCGTCATTTCCCTCCGCTGATTTTTTAAACCCGATAGCTATTGGGTCTGCGCTCGCAGTGACGGTTTGTTTAGGGTTGTTATTCCAGCATTTTACTCATTAATTCAGTTAGGAAAGGTTCTGCTTTGGCAGCGGCTGCCAATATCTTTTCAATCTTTACTTCTTCAATGGCGCCAGGGTAGCAGAGGTCGGTAATTACCGAAACAGCAAAACAAGGTATATCCATATGGCGAGCCACAATCACTTCGGGTACGGTACTCATACCTACAGCATCTGCTCCAATAATACTTAAGTATTTATATTCTGCGGGTGTTTCTAAATTGGGGCCTGGTACAACGGCATACACTCCCTGGTGTACATTGCAGTCCATCTTACTAGCTATTCCAGTCGCTTTTTTAATTAGTTTGCGACTATAAGGCTGGCTCATATCCGGAAAACGAGGTCCTAGTTCATCGTAATTGGCTCCTGTTAACGGGTTGTCAGGTTGCAGGTTTATATGGTCGTTTAATATCATTAGGTCAGCAATCTGAAAGTTAGTATTAAGGCCTCCTGCTGCATTAGAAACAAATAATTGTTTTATGCCCAGTAACTTCATTACCCGTACAGGAAACGTAACTTGTTTTAACGAATAACCTTCGTAATAATGAAAACGCCCCTGCATAACCACTACTTTTTTGCCATTTAATGTGCCAAGCAAAAGCTTTCCGTGGTGGCTTTCTACCGTTGACACCGGAAAATGTGGAATATCATCATACGGAATTTCTTTTTCAACTTCCATTATTTTAACTAAACCACCCAGACCAGTGCCTAGTATTATTCCTGCTTCCGGTTTAAAATCGAATTGGTTTTTTATATAGGCTGCTGCTTCTTTTATGTTTTTCATTGCAAAAAATTGTTAGGCAAGTATCGAACATTTTAAGCGTCATTGCGAAGGAAGTGAAGCAATCTTTTAAGGTATAAAAGATTGCTTCACTTGATATTATTGAATTACACAACACTAGGAGCATCACTCATCAGGTGACTTGGAGTCTCCTGATTAGTATGTGATGCTTCTACTTTTTAGTATTGAGGATAACATGTATTTTTAAATGTTTATAAATAGTGCCTGTAAGAAAACAGACAATTTTTACAAAATGAAATTAATTTTGTTGTGTTTTCTTAGAGGCACTAAATAGGTACAAACGCTTACAAATGGGGGTTCCGTTTAGTAACATGTTAGCTTCCATTAAAAAATGAAAAAAGACAAATACATATTCAAATCAGAGAGACTCGGTTTTCGCAATTGGACAAGTGACGATTTAGAAGAATTTGCAAAACTAAATTCTGATGAAGAGGTAATGGAACACTTTCCTAAAACTTTATCGAAAAAGGAAGTTGAAAAATTCATTGATAGACTTAAAAAACATTTTGCTGATAATGGATTCACATACTACGCAACAGAAATTTTAGAAACAAAAGAATTTATTGGGATGATAGGACTTGCACTTCAAGAATATAAAACAAATTTTACTCCTGCAATTGATATTGGGTGGCGATTAAAAAGAAATGTATGGGGAAAAGGGTTTGCAACCGAAGGCGCAAAGAGATGTCTTGAATATGCATTTAATGAATTAGATATAAATAGAATAATATCAGTCTGCACGATAAAGAATAGGAAATCTGAAAATGTTATGAAGAAAACAGGAATGACAAAAAAGGGTGAATTCAATCATCCTGAATTGATTAATCATCCTGAATACGAAAAACATTTTTGCTACGAAATAATTAAAAATAAAAACGGGAGCTAACAAAATATAAAAATAATAGACGAGATAGTAGTAAATATGAACATTGTAGCCCGCATAAAATTTGGCAGTAACTTGAAAAATTCGAGTTCCGCAGTTGGCTACTACTTTTATACAAATCGTTAGAGCATAAGCAGAACTCACTCCGATTTAACTTATGATATATTAATTATTGGCCTTAAGTATAAATAATTCATTAGTTAGCCTGAATAATTCATGAATAATCTATTACGCATTCCAATTGCCAACCATTCA
>CAZZML010000039.1:0-13642 GCA_964654735.1 uncultured Roseivirgaceae bacterium
CTCATTACGAATCCTATTGCATAATCCGGGTTAAATTAGATTTATCATGATTTTATACTGAGTTCAGCTCATTAATATCTTAGTTCATAATATCCATTTTAATAATTAGGTAGGGTTATAGCACTATTAATATCGCTTAAATAAATTCGTGATTTTCTCCGGATAAATGGGTGTCGCACCGTTAGAAGAGGCAACAAATCCACCGACAAGATTAGCCACTTTCCCAGCTTTTAATATATTATTGGTTTTTAGATAGGTGGTTAGAAATGCTGCACTAAAAGAATCTCCTGCACCCACCGTGTCTTTAACTTTTACGGGCAACCCTTTTACAGTGAGTGTCTTTTGACTATGATACACCACGCATCCATCCTTTCCACCTGTCATTATCACTAAGTCTATTTGTGGGTAGTTCTTAATTATTTCATTAACAAATAATTTAAATCCAAGCTTTTTATTATAAAGCATTTTACTTAACACCAAAACCTCTTTATCGTTCAATTTTAACATTGTACAATAGCCAAGAGATTTTTCTATAACCTCTTTAGAATAACAGTTTTTACGCAGATTTACATCGTAAAATATATGATCAAATTGGAAGTGATCGAGTATGTAATATAGGGTAGTACGAGATTCAATGTTTCGTTGAATTAACGTACCAAAATAAAATGCACTGTAGCCTCTTTGCTCTTCTCTTTTTATAGGTTCTAATTTTATAAAATCGAATGCAACATCTGTATTTATGTTATAATCTGGTTGGCCGTTAGTTAAAATTACTACTACAGCCCCAGTGTTTTTGTTAGCAGTGCTTTGAACCAAATGAGTTTCAACACCCATCTCATTTGCAAGGCTTAAAGCTTCATCACCAAGATTATCTTTACCAAGACATGAAACTATACTTGATTGTAGGCCACACTGAACAGCATGTGCAGCAAAATTCAAAGGGGCTCCACCTAAAAATTTTTGTCCATTTATTAAATCCCACAGGATTTCGCCATATACTAAAACTCTCAATTACTCCTCTATTTATTTAAAACCCCCACTTTTTGGCTGTGTCCTTCCTTTATAAATAAGGCAAATAGCCCACCTGCAATTAAACATACCCCAGCTAGGGTAATTACATTAACAGGATTTGTGCCTAGCAGGTCATATAAAAAGAACTGCATCATAAATATTTGAATTGCCATAGGTATTACAATAAACATGTTAAAAATTCCCATATAAATTCCGACTTTTTCTTTGGGAATGGAGCTGGCCAATAATTTATAAGGTATAGCCATCGCAGATGCCCAGGTTAAACCCAAGCCAAACGAAATTAAATATATTTGGGTTACTGCTATGCTACTACCAAAAGGATTCCATAAATTAAATAGCAGGTCAGTATCATTTAAATACCGCATCAATATTAGGCCAATTCCTCCTATTCCTAGGCTAATAAAATGAACCCATTTAGCACCAATTGAATTAGCTAAAGGAACGAGCAAAAAGGCTATTGAAAAGCAGATTATATTATAGGTTCCATTAATTTCTCCTGTTAATAGTTGTGCAGACGCAAAGGCATCAGAAGAATGATCCAACGTTCCATATAAGGATTTGGACAATGCCAACGTAATGTATTGCCAATAGGAAAACATTCCAAACCAGGTAAAAAATTGAACTGGTATTAGTTGTTTCATTGTAAAAGGCATTTCCTTTATGGCTTCAACAATTTCGGTCAAAGTTCTTCCTAATACATTCCCCTTCGATTTTTCTTCTATTATTTTTTTTAATTCTTCTTGGGTTGGAGGGTATTCCTTAGTTGTTAGCACAGAAAAAAGAACAGTGGCTATAGAGGCTACAGCACCTATAGCAAATGCCCAATATGTAAAAACCGGAATTCCATTGCCCATCTTATCGGATAATGCTAATATGCCCATTGATACTAGAATAGCAGGCATAAAATTAGCCATGGTAGTACCTAAGCCTGTAAAAAAACTTTGCATTAAAAAACCAAGAGAGTGTTGTTCTTTGGGCAGTTTATCAGAAATAAAAGCGCGATATGGCTCCATAGCGATGTTGTTGGCCGCATCCAAAATCCATAATAAACTTGCTGCCATCCATATAGTGGAGGAAAATGGCATTATCACAAGCGCAATACTGGCCAGTATTGCTCCGATTAAAAAAAATGGTTTTCTTCTGCCAAATTTGGGCGACCAGGTTTGATCGCTTATGGCACCAATGATAGGTTGTACTATAAGGCCTGTAACTGGTCCAGCAATCCAAAGTATGGCAAGGTTTTCAGGATCTGCCCCAAGGTAACTATAAATAGCACTCATATTGCTTTGTTGCAGTCCAAAACTGAATTGAATTCCAAAAAATCCGAAGTTCATATTCCAAATACTTCCAAAAGTTAACTTAGGCTTCATCATAGTGGCTAAATTATAATGTTTATGGGTTTCTTAAATAGGTAAAATCCATCCTTTTTATTTCGTTACCCTCTGAATATGTAATTTTAAGAATCTCAGAATTGAAATCGATATGTAATTCAGACCAATGAGAGTCGAAATCCCACCTCATTAATAATAGACTATCTTTTGCTTTTATCACTTCCAATTCTCCTTGGAAAGAAGCGTGTGTATTCCGGAATTTAATTAGTGTGATTAAGGCTTTTACAATTTCCTTTTCTAGGGAGACTTCAATTTCCTCGAAACTATAAAAGTGTCTATTTATATCCCTGCCAACTTTCGTTTCTTCTAGTAATTCTAAATCATTGGTTCCAGCCAATAACCCTACGTAATATACTTGGGGGATTCCTGGGCAAAAGAACTGTATGGCACGTGCAATCAAATAATTAAAATCATGCTTACCTAATGCTTCATAGAAAGTGCAGTTAACTTGATATAAATCTAAATTAGAAGCAGCCGTTCCTGTAGCTTTACTACTTGATTGGTTGGAGTTTTCGTGTATTTTTTCAACTAATGATATTATTTCATTATCGTTTAGTAGCCCTAATTTAGTGTCATCTCCTGCTACATCAATTACGCCAATTCCATCGTGGGTATCTAAAACCGTTACTACATTTTTAGGACTTATTTCAAGCCATTTTTTTAAGTTTTTAGACGATTTAGTAAAAATAGAATGGAGCACCAAGGGAGGTAATGCAAAATCGTATATATAATCTACTTCTTTTGCTATTTCCAATTGAAGCTTATAATGGCTGTGGACTTCTACCAGCACTTCCATTCCTAAAACATTGGCTTTGCGAGTTATATTTTTAATAAAAGAATAGGTTTGAGGCAACATAAAACAGGAGGTTCCTGCCTTTTTTATGGCATACCCTGCTGCATCCAAACGAATCATTTTAATGTTGTTTTCATGAAAGATTTTAAGGATCTTATCAAGATACTCGACCCCTCTTTTATGGATAACATTAATATCTAATTGTTTACTAGTAAAGGTTGTCCAAAAAGTATGATCTTCTCCATTGGACAATTTTATAGTAGTAAATGGTGATCCTAGTCTGGGTCTATAAATTTTTTCAATTTCTAGAGAATCAGCCTGTTTCCCAAATATTTTTTCTTTTGTAATAAAGAGATCAAAATATTTTGAACTGGCTCCGTTTTGGTCAACATCTTTAAATTCATTTGATTCTACTGATATATGATTAACGATCATATCTGCCATTATATCAAAATCAACGGCTAACTTTTTAATATCTTCCCAAGTTCCAATGATTTTGTCTGTCTCGGCATGATTAACAGGGTCATAACCAGCGTCAGCTCCATTTATAGAATTGTAAAATGGCAAAACATGTATTCCTCCTTCAAATACTTTGTCCAACTTGTTTTTAAGAAAAGAATGGATTTCTGAAATACCTTTTTCGCCAAACCTATTTGCATAGGTAATCAACTGAACCTTATTTTTCATAAAAAAATAAGGGTGGCTACATTGCCACCCTTTAAGTAGATGGTTTATTAAAAGTTTAATGCTAATGTTGCCACAATGGATCTGCCTGAGATTGATCGTGCACGAAGATAGTTTACCTGACCTTCAGTTATTACACCTTCTTCAGATTCAGTTATACCAATTGTATTAGCTAAATTATTGGCGTTAATTGAAAAACTTAAGCCTTGCGAAATCTGAGCAGTTACATAGGCATTTATAATAATATAACCCGGCATTATAAGCTCATTATTATCTTGCGCGTAGGCCTTGGATTGCCCTATTAAACTAACTCCAATGGAATGCCCACCGTTAATTATATAGGAAGGAATTAGATTAAATATTAGCCCAGGCTGCCTTCTTGGTGTATTACCAATATTTACGTTGCCGTCATTATCTGTGATTTCGGCATTTACATAAGTTGCCATTCCGCGTACATCAAGTCCACCAAATCTAAAGTTGCCTTCTAATTCTATCCCTAATGATTTGTAATCATTGGTTAGTACATTTTGTGTAGTTGCTTCTACTCCAGCTTCTTCTAACGTTTTAGCATAGAAGGCCGTTAAGAAAACTCCTCCTTTTGAAAACCGTTGTTTTAAACCCGCTTCTATTTGCAACAAAGAGTTCTTTGGAGCACCATTTTCCAAATAAGGACCTCCACCATGCCATGTTGCTCGTTCGCCATTACCTACATACCCTTGACTTACTCTGGCAAACACAGCATTATTATCCGATAATTTGTAATTACCACCCAAAGAATAAGAAACATAGTCATAGTCATAATTAACAACTTTATTATTGTTGTTATCTACTCTGGAAACACTTCTTTCTGGTGCATTAATTACACCATTGCCGTTTACATCTAAATCCGTAATTTGCTGACCTGGTGTAACATATCCACGAACTTTAACTTTATCGTACCTTACACTGGCATTGATATTTAATGCATCTGTGGCCTCAAAAGAAATATCTAAATATGGAGCTGTAACGTCATAATTGGTATTATAACTTCCAGTACAACAGTTTCCCCAAAGTGGCACGCCATAATTTAACAGTCCATTATCACTAATATCATTCCCATTAGCATTTACATTAAGAAGTTCAGCATCTTCGGCTACTTCTAAAAGATAAGTATTCCAAAGCCACGACATTCCTATATTTTGGTTTGCCTTAAAAAAGCCAAGAGTAACATCAACACTTTCGAATGACTTGCTCAATTTTGTGTCGCTCATTAAGTTATTGAAATTTTCGAGTTCAACATCAAACATGTGAATTCTTTGTACCAATCCATTATCTGTATCTGTAATGGTGGTTCCGCTAGTAACCTTGTTTATGGTATATGGCACGGGAGCCCCGGTAGCAGTTGAATCTCCATTTGCTACAACAATACCATCTATAATATCATTAGTGTTTCCAACTTGAGCCGTAAAAGGGGCAATAAATCTTCCGTTATTAATAGCCATTCTTGAATTATTCGAAATGCTCCAGCCATCTCCAAGATCAAACCCTAAGGAGGCTCCAAATGAATTTGTATTAGCATACATTCCATCGGAAACATCTACATTTCTAGCATTGCCATCAGGGCCAAGGCCAAAATTTTGCTGAAAAAATGGTGATTGAAGCCCGTTAGAAACTGCATCAAAACCAGAAATAGAAGACCATGTTGGGTCGGCATTGGTGCCAGAAACTTGAATTGGCATAGGCATATAGGCAGCTGTTCTATCGTTTAACATTTTATAATATATTCTTGCATAACCGTTTTTAAAATTTTTAGTAAGGTTTGCTTTAAACTGTCCTCCTTTATTTACCGTATGATTCGCCCTTCTAGGACCTTCTCCTTGTCTAAAAAAACCACCAACATGAAATGTAACATCATTTCCAATTGGAGCACCGTAGGCAAAATCTGTTCTATATGAGTTGTAATCAACACCAACAGAAGTACTAACAGTACCCCCTTGGATTGAACCATCTTTTGAAATAAAGTTGATAATCCCAGCAGGGCCGTTACTGGTAGCAGTTGCAGCAGATCCACCTCTTATAGCTTCAATTCTCTTTATGGTTCTATCAGCTCTTAAGTACTGGTCTTGGGTGCTAAATGCAATGTCTCCATATAATAAAAGCGGTAGTCCGTCCTCTTGTAATTGAACATAACGAGACCCTCCAGCAGATATTGGAACCCCTCTTGCTGTAATGTTTGTATTTCCATCACCACCAGAAGCTTCTACTTTAAATCCTGGGATTGTTCTAAAAATTTCGGCAGTTGTTCTTGGAGCAGATTGCGCTATCTGCATGGGATTTATTGTAGTAATTGAAACACTTGATTCCATTTTTGATTTTGCATTTACCACACCGGTTACTACAACTTCATCTAAACTAAGTAAATCAAGTTCTAAATTAAAATTATAAGTTAAGTCAGCTTCTCCAATTGAAATAGGTTCTACTACACTCTTATAACCAACAAATGAAACGTTTAGATTAAAATCTCCTTTCAAGTCGGTAACGAAACTATAATTTCCATCGAAGTCAGAACTAGCTCCTTCAGAAGTTCCTTCAATATAAACAGTTACTCCAGGCATTGGTTTACTATTTTCATCATTTACAATACCTGAAATGTTTGTCTGAGCCATAGTTCCACTAAAACCGCACAATAAAACAAACATTGCAATTAAGTGCTTAGGCACTGTTCGGTTGATTAATAATTTTGAAAAATGTTTTTTCATAATTTTGGGATTAAGTTTTTCATAATTTATTCTGATAATACAGTCTATTTATTTGATTACTATTGCCATATACAATAGTCAAGATCAGCATATTTTAATGCTGCATGCTTATTAATATTGAAAGCTATTATATAAAAAAGTGGAAACCAAAGACCTAAAGTGTAGTACGATTACGATAACGTTAACGTAATCCTTTTCGTAAAATTAATTTATCTAGTTTATAATCATTCTAAATAAAAAAGCTCTTTTTGAAAATATATTAATGATTTATTAAAACTATGAGTAAACATCGCATAAGACTTAAGGATATTGCTGAAAAGCTGGGAATAACTGTAACCACCGTTTCGAAAGCATTAAAAGATTACCCTGATATTAGCAACGAGACAAAAAAAGAGGTAAAGAGACTTGCGGAAGAACTTAATTATCAACCGAACAGTCAAGCACTGGCTTTACGTAGTAATAGATCTTATACAATAGGATTAATTATTCCTGAAATCGTTCATTTCTTTTTTTCAAATGTAATTAAAGGAATTATGAACTATGCGGAACAAAATAATTACCGCGTGTTAATTACGCTCTCAAACAATTCTATGAACTTAGAAAAAAAACAAGCCAACTTGCTTTTTAATACAAAAGTGGATGGGGTACTGGTTTCATTGGCAAATGAAACTGATACAACAAAACATTTTGATATGTTTAAAGAGTTTGAAATACCTATTGTGATGTTTGATAAAGTAAATGAAGATTTTAAATGCAATAAAGTAACTATTGATGATAAACAGGGAGGATTTACAGCTACCGAACATTTAATAAATCAAGGATGTAAAAGAATTGCTCATATTGGAGGCCCAAAGAACCCATTAAATTCGGTTAACCGATTTGAGGGCTATAAAAAAGCATTGCATAAATATGGTTTGGATTTTGACCCCACTCTGGTTAAAGAATGTGTAGATGTAACTTTAGAAGAAGGGCATACGTTTGCGAATCAACTTCTTCAACAAGAAAATCCTCCTACTGGCATATTTACTATTACTGACCAAGTAGGGGTAGGTGTCCTACATGCGGCAAATGATCTTAGGATAAAAGTACCAGAGCAACTAAAAATAGTTGGATTTAGCGATTCGCAAATCGCACAAATCTCTCAACCACCGCTATCTACTATTCACCAACCAGGCTATGAAATTGGTGAAATGGCAGCAAAATTACTGATTGAAGAAATTGAATTGCAAGATGGAGGTTATGAACAACCTATGGATTTTAGACAAATAATTTTAGATACCTATCTTATTAAAAGAGAAACTTCATAAATATTGTTAAATCCTACTATTCTGGTAACTATTCACCCAATTTTACACGGGGGCTAAAAAGCAAAAAAAGCAACAGCAAAGCGTCATCCTTCTCCGCCAACTGGTGGAGAAGGATGACGGTATTGCTTTTTAAACGCACCTTGAACCCATTTAGGGCTCATTATTAAAGTGGCTGAAAGTTACTGCTTATCTCTATAATCAATTAATAGAGGTGTCCTTAAGCATATTACTCAATATTTAGTTTTTTCTGTATTTCTTCTAACGAAATGCCTTTCGTTTCCAACATGCTAAATACCACCCATAATAATTGTAATACCATACAAAGAGCATAAAAGGCAAAAGTATATCCGCCAGATGCTTCTGCAATAAGAGGGAATGTCCACGAAATGGCAGCAGCAGCAACCCAGTGTGTTGCAGTGCCTAGCGACTGCCCACGACCTCTTACTCTGTTTGGAAAAATTTCACTTAAATACACCCATATTACTGCACCCTGCCCAAAAGCATGCGAAGCAATAAAAAGAAAAATACTGCCTAATACAACCATACTTCCAGTTTGGGTAAAGTCGGTTCCATACGTAAAAAAAGCCCATGCTATGGTACTTAAGCTGATAATATAGCCTATGGATCCAACGATCATAAGTTTTTTTCGTCCAATACGATCAATTACAGCCATAGCTGCTACTGTAAAAACAAAAAACACACCACCAACCCCCATGCTGTTTAGCAATGCAGCACTTTTGCCAAACCCTGCCATATTAAAAATATCGGGAGCATAATATAAAACAGCATTAATTCCAGATAACTGATTAAATAAGGCAAGTAGCATAGCAAGCATAATGGGTGTTCGGTATTTTTTAGTAAAAAAAGGTTCCTTTACTAAGTGGTTTTGCAAGGCCAAAGATTCTTGTATAACTTTTACCTCCAAGTCTATATTTCCAGAATCAGTCCCACATTTTTGCAGTACTATTTTTGCCTCACTTATTAGATTTTGTGCGATTAGCCATCGGGGGCTTCGTGGGGTAGTAAATAAAAATATAAAAAAAACAAAAGCAGGCAGAGCCTCAACGCCAAACATCCAGCGCCATTCCAGTGCACCTAACTCCATACTGCTTATGAGGTAGTTTGATAAGTAGGCTAATAACATACCCAACACAATATTTAATTGGGCAATGGCTACCAGGCGGCCTCTGAGTTTAGCAGGAGAAATTTCGGCTATATACATAGGCGAAACTACAGATGCCCCACCAACACCTATACCTCCAATTACTCTAAAAAATATAAAACTGTGCCAGTCCCAGGCTATAGCAGAACCAAGAGCCGAAACTAAATAAAATAATGCCAACACAAATAATACGTACCTTCTTCCATATTTATCACTCAATTTACCAATGGCTAAAGCACCTATAATAGTACCTATTAAGGCACTAGCTACTGTAAATCCAAGCTCAAATTTTGTTAAATTAAACTCAGTTGTAAGCCAGGAGGTTGTACCTGAAATTACGGCCGTATCAAAACCAAATAATAATCCGCCTAGTGCGGCTACAACGGATGCAAAAAGCAATGTTTTTTTCATAAAGAAAACTGTTTTCTAATATTGTAATTAACCACCTATATGGCCTTTTTTTATAGGAGTTCTAAAAAGGTCGTTGCTTCTAAAAAACCAATCTGTGGTGTTATCTGCACTGCCCGCAGGAGGAATAAGTTTCTTACGGTACTTTTCAGCAAGGGGAGGCTTGGCGATAACTAAATTTAAGGGTACCGCTGAGTTTTCATTAACTACGGCATAGTCCTCATTATTTTTATTAATATTACTCCAGGCGTGTTCGCAAGGTTTAAAATCTGGTCTGGCAACATATAGTTTTTCTCCTTGGTTTAGCACCACAGGAGCCAGTCCTTCAGTCTCACCTGTTAAAAAATCTGGGATTTCAAAATCTGACGCTAGCTGCTCCCCTCGGTTTCGAGCAGCAGTTAAATAAGCCCTGTTTTTGTTTACAGGGTGATCAAAAGCAATGGGGTCGATAAACGTACACACACTGCTTTTATGGTGGTTGCTTATCATTGTAAAATCTTCGAACTTGGCAGGAATCATATCAATATATCCTTTTTCCATCCAAAGGCTTTCAACAGTTCTTTCGGGGTCAGCAATCATTACATAAGTCCATTTTTTGCTCCACGTATTATTGGGTGGTAAAAATCCGTTGATAACCGCCTTTGCATCTATAGTGCCCGTAGGGATGTCTTTTTTTCCTGGATAAACGTTGGGGTCATATACAAATACATTATTATGCGAATGCCGTGGCAAAAAGGGGGTTACCAGCCCTTTGTTGCAAACGGCATCGTTTATGCCTATGTATATAGCAAGTATAGTTTCTGGTACCTGCGGAATTAAATGCGCTAATTCAAGAGATTCTATGCCTTCCTGATCGCTTAAGTAAAGCGAGTTTTGTTTTAATAAACCTAACGATTTCTTTAAAAATGTTAGGTATTCATTACCCGTAAGTGTGCTTAACTGTGGGATTATTAAATCGTTTTTAATGTTATTATACATGTACTAGGGCTTGGTAAACACTACTCTTTTTTGGTTGTTTGGTTTACAGTAAAGTTTACTTTTGAGTAGAAAATTTATAGATAATTGTTTGATTATATTCATTTCCGGGAGCTAGCTCAATAGATGTAAATTGAGGCTTATTGGCTGCATCAGGGTATCCCTGAGGTTCAAAACAAAAGGCTCCATATTGGGCATAAGCAGCTCCATTTTTCCCTGTTTTGCCCGACAAGAAATTACTTGTATAAAAATGCATACAAGGTTGAGTTGTAAAAACTTCGAGTACCCGGCCGGTTTCTAAACTTATGGCTTTGCCCGCATAAGTTAGGTTTTGTTTGGTGTTATTATTTAGTACATAATTTAAGTCGTAACCAGTAAATTTGTCCTGCTTCATCTGCTTAATTCGATCACCAATTTGAGTAGGTGAAGTAAAATCTATGGGCAACCCTTGTACAGCTGCCACTTCTCCTGTTGGAATTAGATCGCTATCGGCTGGGGTGTAATTGTCGGCATTAATCTGAACTAAGTGCTCGAATATATCCTTGTTACCAGCACCATTTAAATTAAAATAGCTATGATGAGTTAGGTTTACAAGGGTGGTTTGATCTGTGGTAGCCTTGTATGTAATTTTTAACTCGCCTTGGTTATTTAACGAGTAAGTTACTTCGCATGTTAGGTTGCCAGGGTAGCCCTCTTCTCCATCTGTGCTAAGGTAAGTTAGTACTACCCCAACTTCCTCAGCATTGCTATATTCAGTTCCTTTCCACACTACTTTACTAAACGGTTTTTTGCCACCATGCAAGTGGTTTTTTCCAAAGTCGGGCAAGGTATTAGCAGCTAAATTATAGGTTTTATTTTTTAATGTAAAGCTGGCATTGCCTGTACGGTTGGCCACACGCCCAATTGTTGCACCAAAATAATAGGGGTCGTTTTCCCATTCTTCAACTGTGTTGTATCCCAAAACAATATCATCACTTTTTCCTTTATTGTCATCCGTTTTTATACTTGCCACAATGGCTCCAAACTCTATAATTTTTACTTCGGTATTATGCTTATTTACTAAGGTAAAAGAATGTACCTGTTCGCCTTTTTTGGTAGTTCCATATACCAATTTAGTCACTTTCATGGTGCTTAATGTTGTATTGTTTCTGTTTTCCTTTTTAGTATTAGTTTTATCAGGTTGGTTGCATTGTAACAAAATCGCCCATGCTGCTACCATTATAATGCGTTGGCACATTTTTTTAATACTCATACTTTTACAGGTAAGTGTTGTACTACTTATAAAGTTGTTGTACAGTAGCACAATTGCTAAAAATTGAAATTCAATAATAAGTATTGATCTTATATTTACCTAACTTCTTGTATTATTATAAGCGTATATATTATTAATTTGCAAGCAGGTTTGTGGCTAACATGTAGTTGAAGTTTAGATATGAATAGTTGCAGAAAAAACGTAAAAAATTATATGTATTTACTCGGGTATGATTTAGGCAGTTCATCGATAAAAGCTGCTTTAGTAGAAGCTAAAACTGGGAAAACTATTGCTGTTGTGCAGCACCCTGAAAAAGAAATGCCCATTTCCTCTGTTCGGGCAGGTTGGGCCGAGCAGGATCCTGAAATTTGGTGGGAGCATATAAAAATAGCTACTCAAAAATTATTGGCAAAATCATTGGTCAATGCTTCAACTATTAAAGCTGTTGGAATCTCCTATCAAATGCATGGGTTGGTGTTGGTTGATAAAAATCAGAAAGTATTGCGCCCATCCATAATTTGGTGCGACAGCAGAGCAGTAGAAATAGGAGCCAAAGCTTTTGAAGAAATTGGCACACAAAAATGCCTTCTACATTTAATGAATTCGCCAGGAAATTTTACAGCCTCTAAGCTAAAATGGGTAAAAGATAATGAACCTGAAATTTATAGCAAAAGTGATAAAATTATGCTGCCAGGTGATTTTATAGCAATGAAATTAACTGGTCAAATTAAAACAACTATTTCAGGGTTAAGCGAAGCTATGTTATGGGATTTTGCAGAAAAGAAAAAAAATTCATTCGTGTTAGATTATTATGGATTAGACAAAAAACTAATACCCGAAGTAGTGGATTCTGTTTCGAACCAAGGTGTTTTGTCTAAGTCTGCAGCAGCGTGTTTAGGCCTAAACGAAGGGGTAGTTATTGGGTATAGAGCTGGAGACCAACCAACCAATGCTATGTCGCTTGGGGTGCTAAACCCAGGAGAGGTGGCAGCAACAGGTGGCACCTCGGGTGTAGTATATGGTGTGGTAGATAAACCCATATTAGACCCTAAAGCACGAATTAATGCATTTGCACATGTAAACTATAGTACCAAATATCCTAAAATGGGCATATTACTTTGTGTTAATGGAGCCGGCATACAGTACAGTTGGTTAAAGCAGTTTATAGCTGAAAAAGGAATGGATTATCCAGATATGGAAAAAAAGGCCGCTCAAGTGCCAGTGGGTTCTGATGATTTACGCATTATTCCGTTTGGTAATGGAGCCGAGCGAATGCTTGAAAACAAAAATCCTGGGTCACATTTTATAAACTTACAATTTAATCGTCATAATAAAGCTCACTTATATCGCGCTGCTTTAGAAGGAATAGCGTTTTCTTTTATTTATGGAATGGAAATTATGCAAAAAACAGGGATGGATGTAAGCACTATTAAAGTGGGGAACGATAATCTTTTTCAGTCAGCAATATTTTCAACTACCATTGCTTCTATAATTGGGTGCGAAATTAAAATGATAAAAACTACAGGAGCTACAGGTGCGGCTAAGGCAGCAGGAGTTAGCATAGGTTCGTATGGCTCACTTAGTTGTGCGTTTAAAAAAGAGGAAGTTATTAAGGTGTATCGTCCTAAAACCGAGAATACAATTTATTTATCTAGTTATGCACGTTGGAAATCCGACCTTGAAAATCTGGTGTCTGATTCAGAACCCGGATAGTAATCCAGGTCGCTATCAATTCCGATAGCAATCCTTATCCCGAACTCAGTTGTATCGATTGATGGAGACTTTTATCAGTTTATTTCGCACTGTGCGGAAAAATCGGGGTTTGGTTGGTTCGATGGTTCGCAGCTTATCTATCGAAAAAAAGATGAAAAAAATTGGTTAAGATGGAATGGAACCGATG
>CAZZML010000040.1:0-8221 GCA_964654735.1 uncultured Roseivirgaceae bacterium
GCTATGCCTGTATTTGCTTCCACAAAAAAATGAATATCGTTGATTGATGTTCATTGTTTTAAAATTAAAAATGTTCAAATGCCTCCTATGGGGGCTAAGTCAAATCCACCTTCTAAGAAGGTGGATTCTTTACTTTTCAATGGCCACATGGTTCCGGCAGCTATCGGAATTGAGGATTGAAACAATCCTATTTGCCGTCAGGCAAGGCATTCATTGTGCCTGCGTACCGAAGTGCTGCTGCTGCAGGTGTGTTTAACGATAAAGTTTAATCATTGTAGATAAAGTTGTTGGAGTATTTTAAATTGATGTCTTTCAAATCTATTTGATTAGGCTACAAATGATTTTCGTCAACTCCAAATGTGATCTTAATCACATAAGAGGCAAACTTTAATTATAGAATTTCTTTTAAAGAAATGCCAATTTCATATTAATATATTATATACAGTAGAAAAACCTGTTCTGTTATTGTTTCGCGGGTATAATACGTTTACCAGTACAGAATTAATTATTGTTCTAATATTTTAAGTATAAGGCTTTTCTTAAAGCAAGCTTTTCAAGCATAAGGAAATGGATACAGGAAAAAACAAACAATCAAGGAGGGCGTTTATGTCAAAAACGGTTCCCGTTGCAATAGGAGCAATTGGAGGGGTTGGCCTTGTTGCTCAGTCGTGCAAAGATAAAGGAGAGATGGTATCGCTATTATCTCCTGACGGGGAACTTGTTCAGGTAGAAAAATCTTCTATGCTTCCTGTTACTCCTGCCGAGGCCAGAAAAGGAATTTCCGGTAAACAATTTGTTATGGTCATTGATCTTGCCAGGTGTAGAAATGCAAGAAAATGTGTTACCAAATGCCAAAAAATGCACGACCTGCCACCTGAAGATGAGTGGATAAAAGTATTTCTGATGCAGGACAGTAATGACACAGCTCCTTACTGGTTTCCCAAGCCTTGTTTTCATTGCAACCAACCACCCTGTGTAAAAGTTTGCCCGGTTGGGGCTACCTATAAGCGCACAGATGGTCTGGTTCTTATAGATAATGAGCGTTGCATCGGCTGCAAATTTTGTATGACGGCCTGCCCTTATTCTTCAAGGGTTTTTCAATGGAAAGAGCCAGAGGAAACCAAGTTTGCCGATAGGGCGTATTCTCCTGAAACCAGCACCCCACACAAAGTAGGAACGGTAGGCAAATGCGATTTTTGTGCAGATATGGCACGCCAGGGTAAACTGCCCGATTGTGTTACCGGCTGCCCCAATGGGGTTATATTTTTTGGCGATAAAAACGAAGATATTGTATCAAATGGAACAGAATCATTTCGCTTTAGCGAGCTAATATACGACCGTGCAGGGTATCATTTTATGGCTGAATTAGGAACAGAACCCAATGTGTATTACCTGCCTCCGGTTGACCGCCTGTTTGATTATGAAAAAGGGTTTAGCACCCTTACGGATGAGCAAAAGGAATTTTACAAAAAATCTATTGTTAAAAAGCACTAACTGATATATGAAGCTCGATCAAAAATCTTCTAAAATGCTAGCCTATTTTACCTCTCAGATGGTAAAAATAAGCAAGCCGGGAATGGTATGGCTTGCAATAGCATTTGTGTTTATTTTGGGTGGGTTATATGCGTTAATTGTACAAATTATTGAAGGCCATATTGTTACAGGTATGCGCGATAATGTGGTATGGGGGATATTTATAGCAAATTTTATTTTCTTTATTGGTATTAGTTATGCAGGTGCACTAATATCGGGCATACTGCATTTACTTAGGGTAGAATGGCGAACACCTATTATACGAATTGCCGAAATCATTACAGTTATTTCAACCTTAATTGGCCCTGCCTATATTTTATTATGTATGGGGCGTTTAGACAGGCTCCACCATTTAGCTTTATTTGGCAGAATTCAATCGCCCATTATCTGGGATGTGCTGGCTATTACAACCTATCTTATTGGCAGTATTATATTTTTATACCTGGCATCTATTCGCGATTTAGCTGCATTAAGAGATTATCCCTTTAAGAGTAAATGGAGGAATAAAGTGTATAAAATATTGGCGGTTGATTTTAACGGCACTCCAAAGCAAAATAGGTATTTAGACCGTAGCCTCGATATTATGTCGGCCATAATAATACCCCTAGCCGTACTTGTACACTCGGTTTTAGCCTGGATTTTTGGCATGACCCTGCGCCCGGGATGGCATAGTACTATTTTTGCACCATATTTTGTGGTTGCTGCTGTTTTTTCGGGTACTGGGGTGCTTATTATAGCCATGTGGATATTTCGTAAGTATTATAAGCTGGAATCGTACATTACTAAAATTCATTTTAATTACCTCGGTATTATACTAATGATTTTAGGTGCGCTTTATGCTTATTTTACTTTTAGCGAATATTTAACCAGTTGGTATGGCTCCGAAACCTGGGAAATGGAAGTGCTTTATAAACTATTTAACCCCAATGAATATTGGTGGTGGTTTTTCTTTGCAGCGATTATTGGAGTTGTTTTACCCATAATAGTCATCCTTATTCCTAAGTTTAGAAACATTAACAGCATTACCGCAGTTTCTGTAATTGCAGTACTTGCACTTTGGGTTAAACGTTATCTGATAATTATCCCTACTCTTGAAGCTCCCTTGCTTCCTTTGCAAGATATGAGGCCAGAGTATATCCACTATACACCCACCTTAATTGAGTGGCTTCTAACTTTTGCAGGAGTTGCCCTGTTTTGTATGTTGTTTTTCCTGTTTTCTAAGTTTCTGCCCATTTTACCTGTAGTAAAAGCCGATGAGGGCAACTATACACAATTAAGAAAAACGGCTATGAAACGAGTGATAAAGCGAAAAGTAAAGGAAACAGAAAAGAACGAGTCTGAAAAGATTAAAGATTTATAAAACACAGTTTTAAATGAAAAGTTTGTATAAGCATATTTTAATAATCGGGTTAGTTATAATAATTGCTGCCGGTAATGTGTTTGCACAAAAAAATAAAAAGAAAACCACACGCATTAGTGTTGAATATGTTAAAGACCATAACAAAGCAGAAACCCTCGTTGCTAAGCTTAGGGTTAAAGAAAAACGGTATATGCCTTTAAATGATGCTATAGTGAAGTTTTATAGTGTTAATGATACATCAAATGTATTACTGGATAAAATACGAACCAATGAGGATGGAGAAGCAATATTTGCAATCGGGGATAACCCAAAAATATTCAAAGATTCTATAGGCCTTATGGCTTTTGAGGTTGAATATACCGGTAGCAGTTCTCTTAAGGCCAGCAATAGAAAAATAGCTGTAAAGCAATCGAACCTGGATGTGTCTTTTTTTCAAAAAGACACTATTAAATTCATAGAGGTTGAAGTAAATGAAATAGGTGGTAATAATCGAACCTTTCCTGTTAAAGAGCTTAAAGTATTGTTTTACGTTAAAGGAACCTTTAGCCTGCTCAGTTTTGCTAAAGAAAAAACAGATAATAACGGGAAGATTAAAATTGAATTTCCGGTTACTATGCCAGGAGATACCAATGGGGAACTAACAATTGTTACAAAAATTGAAGAAGATGATATGTACGGAACCGTTGAAACCAAGGGTGAAATAAACTGGGGCATTCCTGTGCCACTGGTTAAAGAAAAACAGCGAGGCCTGGGCGATACAGATGCTCCTCTGTGGATGGTTTATACCTTAATTACCCTGCTATCGGCAGTGTGGTTTCATTACCTGTATGTAATTTTTATGATTATTAAAATAAAATTGGCAAAAAGAAGCTTATAAAAGATGGGAAATAAAAAAAACAAACATTCGAGGAGGGAATTCTTTTCTAAAACGGTTCCGGTTGCCATAGGCACAATGGGTGGTGTTGGGCTAGTAGCGCAATCGTGCCAACAAGCTAATAATGAGGAAGAAAAAGTTTCTCTCCTATCTGCAGATGGCCAGCTTGTGGAAGTAAACAAATCTGCTTTAACAAAAGTGCCATACAAACCTGTACCTCCGGATGAAGCCCGAAAGGGAATACCTGGGAAACATTTTGTTATGGTAGTAGATTTGGCACGTTGCCGAAATGCCCGAAAATGTGTAAAATCCTGCGACCACCATCACCAGCTTACACCCGACCGCCCTTTTATTAAGGTACTGCGCATGCAGGACAATAAAACTTCAGCGCCCTATTGGATGCCAAAAAAGTGTTTTCATTGTGATAACCCACCTTGTGTAAAAGTGTGCCCCGTGGGAGCCACCTATAAACGATCCGATGGGCTTGTGCTTATTGATAATGAGCGATGTATAGGCTGCCGTTTTTGCATGGCTGCCTGCCCTTACTCTGCACGTGTTTTTAATTGGGGAGAACCTAAACACCAAGATGGAAATCGCCCGTATTCGCCCGAAACAAGCATTCCAAGCCAGATTGGCACGGTTGAAAAATGCGATTTTTGCCCCGATATGCTACGCCAGAATAAGGTGCCTCATTGTATTACAGCCTGCCCAAACGGAGCCTTATACTTTGGCGACCGCAATGCAGATTCGGTAACCAATGGCAGCGAAACCGTGCGGTTAAGTACGTTGCTTAAAGATAAGGCCGGTTACCGCTACCACGAAGAACTTGGAACTGAACCCAATGTATATTATTTGCCACCGGTTGACAGGTCTTTCCCATTTAAAGAGGCTCCTGAAGGACAACCAAGCTAACATAAAGTTATGACAAAAAATGAAAACATATCAGACGAGCAGTTCAATCAAAAGGTTGAGAAGGATTTACTGGCTCATTTAACAGTCAACCAAAAAAGAAACAATATTTTCGTGTTCTTTTTGATTGCCATTGTGCTAATAGGAATGTTTGCGTATTACCGGCAAATAAGGTACGGTTTAATAGTAACCTCTATGCGCGATTATACTTCTTGGGGGGTGTATATTTCTAATTTTGTATTTTTTGTGGCTATAAGTCTGGTAGGCTCATTAATAAGTTCAATGCTTAAATTATCTAAAGCAACTTGGTCAGCTCCACTAACACGTATTTCTGAAATAATTGCCATTGCAGCCATTTTTTGTGCCAGTATTATAATTATTGTAGATATGGGAAGGCCTGATAGGTTTCTTAATGTAGTAATATACGGGCGTATTCAATCTCCAATACTTTGGGATGTAATGATAATTTCTACCTATTTGGTTATAAGCATACTATTGCTTTACATTTCTTTAATACCCGATTTGGCTCTATGCCGCGACAAATTAACAGGCGTATCTGATGTAAGAAAATGGTTTTATCGGGTGTTTTCTGTAAACTGGAAAGGGAGCCCTGAGCAATACAAAATACTTCATAGCATTATCGCTATATTATCAATAGTTGTGCTACCCATTGCATTTGCTATACATACGGTTACCTCCTGGCTGTTTTCTACAACCTGGCGACCAGGGTGGGACAGCACAAACCTCGGCCCTTATTTTGTATCGGGTGCCTTAATGGCAGGGGCAGCAGTAATTATTGTTGCTATGTACTTTATACGCAATGTTTATAACCTAAAGGAGTATCTTACCGACAAGGTTTTTGACCACATGGGAAAATTGCTTGTTCTGCTATCATTAATATACCTGTATTTTAATATAAATGAGTACCTGGGGCCGGCTTTTAAAATGGTGGGTGTAGAAGGCGAGCATATTATTGAATTATTTGTTGGAAAATATGCCGGTATGTATTGGACAGTACAAATACTTGGACTCATACTGCCCATCGTAATTTTAAGTTTTGCCTGGGGAAGAAAACCGCTATCCATGCTAATCATATCTATGTTAGCACTTTTGGGAGCCTGGTTTAAACGATTTTTAATTGTAATACCATCACTGCAACACCCTTATTTACCTATTCAGGATGTTGATGAATCGTATCGGCATTACATCCCCACATGGGAAGAGTGGGCAATTACTTTTGCTTCATTTGCCGCTTGTTTATTAATTATTACGTTTCTATTACGGGTACTTCCTGTGATTCCGATATGGGAAATGAAAAGAGGAGTTGAACCTAAATCACAAGAGGTATGAAAACGATTTTAACATTATTTGCAGCTTTAATGCTATCGGGGTTTACCGGTTTGGCTTATCTGCAAAACCCAGAAAAAGCCCCCATACGAATTTATCTCGAACATTTTAAAAGTTTGGATAAAAATCAGCTTTCTGTAAGGGTATTAGCCAAAATAAATAAACGCTACAAGCCTGCCTCAGGTGTTGAAGTAGCACTTTATGCCTCCGAAATTTCGGCAGCCCAATTGGTAGGAACAATTACAACCGCCAGCGATGGAACCGGCATATACACCTTTAACAAGGAGCAAAGAGAGGTGGCAGAAAGTACAAAAACTGCTACTTATTATGCCGTTGTTAATGAGAGTGAAAAGTTTAAGGCGAAAGAAACCAAAATAACTATCAGGCAGGTAAACTTAGATGCACATTACTTGATTGAAGATTCGATAAAACAAATACAGGTTTATGTAACAGAAACTGACTCCGTTGGAAACAAAACCCCTCAGAAAAAAGTAAAAATTAAGTTTCTGGTAGAACGCCCTTTAAGCCCATTGCCCATAGGAGGCGATTATCATGTTACGGATAAAAAGGGAAGTGCATCTGTTGAGTTTCCTGATGATTTACCTGGGGGTGCAGAAGGTTATGTAAAGCTGCTTGTGCGAATTGTAGAAAACGATGATTACGGCACAGTAGAGGTTTCTGACGTTAAACAATGGGGTATTCCTACTTTTTATAGCGACATAACAGCCAAAAGGTCATTATGGGCATCTGGGGCAAACGTTCCAATTCCATTATTAATTGGCATTTTTAGTTTAATTATTGTTGTATGGGGAATGATATTTTATATGATTTATAAAATTTTTATGATTAGGAAACTTGGCATGTAAATTAATAGGTAATCAACTAAAATTAAATAAACTAAAACTAATGTTAAACTAAATGAGTAAAACTATGAAAAAAGAGAAAATTCTTAATGTATCGCTATTCGTGTTGGCTTTTGTTGCTTTTGCGCTATTTGCCTTTAAACCGGCAGTAAATTACCAGGAAGCCTGGGTAGTTCCTGATAAGTACAAAAATATGGAAAACCCTGTGGCCGATGACGAGGAAGCATTGGAAATAGGAGGCGAATTGTACGATAAACATTGCAAATCCTGCCACGGAAAAACCGGGCTGGGAGATGGTCCTAAAGCTGCTGAACTTGATACCCCCAGTGGAGATTTTACCACGGAAGAATTCAAGTCCCAAACGGATGGAGAGTTATTTTATAAAACAACTTTTGGCCGTGATGATATGCCCACTTTCGAAAAGAAAATTTCGGATGAAGAGGAACGTTGGATGGTAGTGACGTATGTAAAATCACTGGAATAGACTGTTGTAATTGTTATTTTGTTTTTGCCACACTGATTTATTTATTAAACAGTGTGGCAATTTTTTTGTAAAAAATTTGTATTTATTAAATTATTATACCTAATTTGTTTATACATAAGAACATTAGGTATATGTATTCAAATGAATTAGTACGAGGAACGCTTAAAACAATCATTCTTCAATTGCTTGGAGAGCAAAATCAGATGTATGGGTATGAGCTAAGTAAATTAGTGAAGGAGCGTACCAAAGAAAAGATAGTACTTACCGAAGGTGCTTTGTATCCTATTTTACATAAGCTCGAAAAAGACAAACTGGTTGTAACCAGTTTGGAAAAAGTAGGTAATCGAACACGTAAGTACTATGCGCTTACTTCAAACGGGAAAACAAGTGCAAAGGAAAAAAAGAATGAGCTACTTGAATTTGTAGAAACACTGAAGGTGTTAATGGAACCAAAACCCATTGCGTTATGCAATTATTAGCAGACGAGCAAATTAAACATATCGAAGAAAGACTTGCCCTTGCGAGCCTTACAAACACCTCATTATCAATTGATATATTAGATCATATCTGCTGTATGATCGAGGAGCGGCTGGATTTAGGGTGGGACTACATAAAAGCCGAAAAAGAGGTTTTTAATCAGATGGGTGTATTGCAAATTCAAGCTATAGAACAAGAAACAAATATGTTAACTCAAAATAAATTAATTATGAAAAAACGTACAAAAATTATCGGGTTGGTCGCCATAGTTTTATTGGCAACTGGGTTTATAATGAAAACGATGCATTTGCAATTTGCAGGAATTACCTGGGGAGTAGGAGTGCTCACGGCTGTATTTGGATTTGCTTTATTTT
>CAZZML010000040.1:8321-13615 GCA_964654735.1 uncultured Roseivirgaceae bacterium
GGAATTACCTGGGGAGTAGGAGTGCTCACGGCTGTATTTGGATTTGCTTTATTTTTAACAGTAGATCGGTTTGGATATGAGGCATCATTAAAAGGAAAGGTAGCAAGCATTATAGGCTATTTAGGTTCAGCTTTCTTTATTTTAGGTTTTGGATTCAAATTACTTCGTTGGCCCTTTGCCACCAATGCCATGGTAATTGGTGGCTTAGTTTTACTTGTGTATTTTATAATGAACAACTCTTTTCGGAATCAAGAAAAATTAGAGTAGAAACAAGCACGCCTCCAATATAACTAAAGGATCAAAAATACCTTCATTGTCGGGCGCCTTTCTACAGGCAAGACAGGTAAGACCCGATAATCTCTGGGCTCTTCCGAGCGGATTTTTTTTGAGGATTGTTACCTTGGTTGGTTAACCAAGAAAGATTGTCCGGTCTTACGCCAGACAATGACGAGTTAAGTTGAAGGGTACAAGCACATCCTCTATAATTTAGTTTTGATAAACATTCTGTTATCAGATAAATAATATGGCTTGCCCATTGATGGAATTCTGTAAATTAATGTCCTAAAGGCCGTTTTTTAATCATGCCACCTTTGGTATCCTTAATGCTATTCATAATGATAAAGGCATTGGCATCTATTATAGCAATTTCATTTTTCAATTTGGAAATTTCAAGTCTGGTGGTTACCGTATAAACTATATCAACAGACTTTAAATGACTACCTCTTTTACCATAACCACCTTTGCCGGTATAAACGGTAACACCTCTGCCTAATTTTTCGGTAATCATTAATCTAATTTCTTCACTGTAATCTGATATGATCGTTATACCCGTATATTCTTCGATTCCTTCAATAATATAATCGATAGTTCTTGAGGCAACCATATATGTTAGAATGGCATAAAGGGCAATTTCAACAGAAAGGATGTAACCACCAACAAGGAAAATTATGATATTAAAAATTAAGATGATATCACCTATGGTGAGTCCTGTTTTTTTACTCAAATATATGGCCACCACTTCTGTGCCATCTATTACAGAGCCACCACGAATGGCCATTCCTATGCCTGCGCCTAAAAAGAAGCCTCCAAAAACAGCAACAAGTAATTTGTCTGAGGTGATAATTGGATAAGGCACCAGATGAACAATTAGTGCAAGACCAATTATGGCCAAAATGCTCTTAATTGCAAACGAATTGCCGACTTGTGAAAAACCAAGGATTATAAATGGTAAGTTAACCACTATGATGAGAATAGACAGGGACCATCCGCTTGTTTCTGCTATTAACAGGGAAATACCCATTGCCCCACCATCAATAAATGAATTAGGCAGTAAAAATCCTTTAAGCCCAAAGCCGGCAGAAACTATACCCAAGGAGATAAAAACTATATCTTTAATAGTATGGGTTAGATTAATCCTAAAACTATCTGCTTTATTATTTAGCTTATCTGCCATCTGCCTGTTTATTCTAATTACACTGTCATTATGGGAATAATCTTACCAAATGCTTATCGGATACTAATATTTCTGTAATCTACTTCTTCTATAGCATTTTGGCTGCCTGTTAAATAGAATTGAACACTAGAATATGGATATAATCCACTACTGGTGCGAACATATTGCTCGTGCCTTTGTATATATGAGCACAAGGAACCTTGCACCATTTTTAAGGATGTCGGCTTTATGCTTAACGATACATCACAGCCTCAACTGCTTCAAGCGTTCTTTTCACGTTTGGCAATGCAGCTTCAATTAAAGTAGGTGCATAACCCAATGGCACATCCATACTGTTTATTTTTTGTATCGGAGCATCTAGATAATCAAACGCATATTTTTGCACATGGTAGGCTATTTCTGATGCAATGGATGCTACTGGCCAGGCTTCTTCCACTATCACCAATCGATTAGTTTTCTTAACCGATTCTACTACCGATTTATAATCAATTGGTCTTACCGTGCGTAAATCAATAATTTCAGCAGAAACTCCTTTTTTAGCTAGTTCGTTGGCTGCTTCTTGCGCTACTTTTAATATTTTACCAAAAGACACTAACGTTACATCGATCCCTTCTTGCACAATGCGCGCTTCTCCGATAGGGATTAAATATTCACCTTCTGGCACTTCACCCTTGTCTCCATACATCAACTCCGACTCCATAAAAATAATAGGGTCATTATCTCTAATAGATGATTTAAGCAATCCTTTGGCATCATAAGGATTGGCAGGGACTACCACTTTTAATCCGGGCGTATTGGCAAACCAATTTTCGAAATTTTGTGAGTGCTGTGCCGAAAGCATCCCAGCATTACCTGTGGGGCCTCTAAAAACCATGGGAATTGGAAATTGCCCACCGCTCATATACAGCATTTTAGCGGCTGAGTTTATTATTTGGTCAATGGCAACTAACGAGAAATTGAATGTCATAAATTCAATAATAGGTCGTAAGCCATTCATAGCAGCTCCAACACCCAAGCCTGCAAAGCCAAGTTCCGTAATAGGAGTATCAATCACACGTTTAGCACTAAATTCATCAAGCATACCCTGGCTTACTTTGTAAGCTCCATTATACTCTGCTACTTCTTCGCCCATTAAGAAAACAGACTCATCTCGTCTCATTTCCTCTTGCATAGCTTCTCTTAATGCTTCTCTAAATTGAATTTCTCTCATTGCTGCATGTTATATCGAGGTGCAAAAATATAGTTTTGAATTAACAATTGTCAATTATCAATTAACAATTTTCAATGTGCAAATTACATTTAATAATTGCAAATTATACTTCAGTTTATTACCTCAAAATTTCTTCTTAGTTCATTGCCATTCGAGTCCACAATGGTGAGCAAATGGTGGCCTTTGGTAGCCTTAATGCTCATTTGATGATTACCCTCTGTGAGGGCGAGATAGGTGTTGTCTAAATGCCAGTATAGCGTGGCGTTTTTGTCTTGATGTGCAGCTTCAAAAATAGCAAATCCTCGGTTGCCATCTTGTTCTACAGGAATATATATTTTGGTAAACTGTCGAGGGTATATTAATTCAAATGTATTTGGTTGGTTTTCTCCTTTACACTCTGGAGCTAGTGAAGGAGCCCTATATGCCGGATGGTATTTTTGATAATACCAGGCTTGCACTGGAGGTAGAATAAACCAAGGGGTGTTTTTGATGCTTGAAATATCATAACAATCACTGGTTACTTGAAATATTCCTTTTTTATCTAAATGAAGTATTTGATGATAGCTACAGGTGGGGGTACTTTCTAAATAATTTGGTATGGACATTGAGAAAGCTTCTTCACAAAGACTACTCGCTCGCATTCCGCTTAGTGCACATATTTTTTGTGGAGCACCAAAAGGCTGGTTAAAATTAGCATCTCCAGGTAATAACTCTAATAATTGAAACAGTAAAGGTGCTGCGGCTTGTACGCCTGTTAAGCCAGGTCTTCCTTCTCCATCTGCATTGCCCATCCAAACTCCTATTACGTGTTTATTCGTAATGCCAATGGCCCACCCATCTCTAAACCCATAGCTAGTGCCCGTTTTCCAAGCAATGGGCTTGGCAGAGTTAAACTGTTGCCATCCTGCTTCTTGATCAGGCCGGTTTAATTGTTGCATTGCCCTAAAAGTGAACCCGAGTGAAGGGGCGGTTAAGTGGCCATGTTTTTCAAGGTGTTCTTTGGGCAATGAGAGACTAATGTCTGAACGGTTTTGTAAATAATCGTTCAAGGAATAACCTTTATTTATTGGCCTTTGCAAAAACCTAACATACGACCTTGCCATACCTGCATACATGCTAGTAAGCTCATCAAGGGTGGTTTCTGCTCCCCCTAAAATAAGTGAAAGTCCATAATGATTGGCGGGTTTGTTAAGCGATGCCATTCCCATCTTCTGTAATTTCCGATGAAATTTTTCATAGCCATAGTCAATGAGTAAATGCACAAAGGGTACGTTTAAACTGCTCGTTAATGCTTGGTTGGCCGGCACGGCTCCTCTAAATTTTTTATCAAAGTTTCTAGGGGCAAACCCTCTGTAAAATAAGGGAATGTCAGGCAATAATTGGTTGGGCATAATAAGTCCATCATCCAAAGCGGCTGCATATAAAATAGGTTTGAGCAGACTACCTGGGCTTCTTAAAGAAGTAATAATATCTACATACTGTCCATTTTCGCCAGAACTAGCTGAGTTGCCCACATAAGCTTGCACATTACCCGATTCTATTTCTACAATAATGGCTGCGGCATTATGCACTTGATTACCTGCCCATCGTTTGCTATAAGCATTTACAAGATTGACGGTTCGATTTTGCAAATGGACATCTATTGTTGTATTAATAGCCCAGCCAGTTTTCCCTTCACTCATTTTTCTGTGCAGCAAATGATACGCAATGTTGGGCAATGGCTTAACTTTCTGTGGAAGAGGCTCTTGTTTGGCTAAAAACAAATCATCTTTATCAATAATGCCTTTATCGAATAACTTGCTTAATAATTGATTTCGTTTTTTGAGAAATTTTTCTTCGTTTTTGCCTGGGTAAATAGAAGATGGATTATTAGGCAAAACAGCCAAAGATGCTGTTTCTGCCCAGGACAATTGGTGAGGTGCTCTTCCAAAATATCGGTATGAAGCTGCACTAATGCCAACTATATTCCCTCCATAGGGAGCATTGTCTGCATAGGTTTTAAGAATTTTCGATTTGCTATAGAATAGTTCCATTTTGACAGCCGCAAATAGCTCAATAATTTTTTGACCATAAGTTCGGGGCTTATTGCCATAGGCCATTCGTATCGTTTGCATCGTTAATGTGCTGCCCCCACTTATAATTTTTCCTGCTTTACTATTCTGCCATACTGCTCTTGCAATAGAAATCGGGTTTACCCCAAAATGGTAATAGAAATACTCATCTTCATATATACGAATTGCTGTTCTAAATTTATATGGAATAGAATCTGAAGCTGGAAACCTCCATTGTTGATCACTGGCAATGGAAGCGCTTAATAATTGTCCATTACTAGCATATATCGTGGTAGTATGTGGTGTGTTAAAAACTGGTGAGGGGAGTGGGGCAAGAAAAACAAGAAGAAAGAAAAGGATGATACTAGAAAGGACGGCTTTCTTCCAAGTCTTTAATTTTGCTCCTAATTTTAAGACATTCATCTATTGTATACCTCTGTGAAACTCTAGTTTAACTTTGTGTAGCTCTGTGGTTATTGTTTCTAAAATCTTTACCACAGAGTAGCACAAAGTGGCACAGAGAACTTTAACCTAGATTGAGCGATTCTCTGAAGCGATAAGCACTAATGTACTGAGTTAA
>CAZZML010000041.1:0-3003 GCA_964654735.1 uncultured Roseivirgaceae bacterium
AAATATGCATAAACATCTTTTTTGGTTAAACTGGGAGAGCCCTCTAAAACAATTAACTTCCATTCTTTTTGCTGTTTTTACAACTCTAATAATTGCTGCAATTGTGTTAGCTATTATAGGACCAGAAAGCTTGCTAGGTTGGCATACTTTTAGCCAAAAAGAAACAATTGACGTTATTTCACAAACTGTGGATGTAGGTCCTTTTAGTTTTCCATTTGCAGAGCAGTTAATTATAATAAAGGAGTTTGTAGCAGGTGGCGAAATGCCGAATATAGCTTTCTTTAAGGAAATTGTCATTATAGGTATATTTATGCTTGTAGCATTAGTATTAGCACTGATTAGTTATTTTAACAGGTTCGGCTTCATCCTCTTTTCTGGTTTTATTTTCTTTTTTATTATTTTCATTCATCCTGAAATGCTAAGGCTTGCCGAAGTAGGTGATTCTTGGATATTGGGAGCTACGTTTGTCATATTTATAGGGCCTGCCTATTATTTTCAATCTTTTAATAAAGAGGCATCCTTTGGGGTTAGGATGATTACGTTATTGATTGTGGTTAGTGCATTTTTAGCGTTTATCGTATGGAAAAGTAATGTAAACTCACCGTTAAATCTGCTTTTTAGCTATGGTATTTTGGCACCATATTTAGTGGTTCTGCTGTTTGTTTTTATGGTGGGTCATGAGATAATTAGCGGATTTATTTTAGCCCTTGCAAGCGGTACTCAAGATGCTGGTAATAATCGAATTAAGCATTTTTTAGCCTTGTCAGTTATTTACTTGCTAAATGTGCTCATTGCTTATTTGCAAATAACACATGTAATCGATTGGAATTTTGTTAGCATTAACCCCATATTCATTTTAAGCATAGCGTCAGTTTTAGGTGTTTGGGGTATCAGTCAACGTTTTGTGCTCTATAAAAAGGTAAATGCAAATCAGCAAGTTTGGGTGCTTTTGTATTTGGCATTGGCCATTATTTCATTTACTACTATTACCTATTTGCTGTATAGCTTAGAAGACCCTCTGCTAAAGATTATAACCGACTTTATTATTTTTTCTCAATTAGCTTTTGGTGCAGCATTCCTTTTATATGTGCTATATAACTTTATCTCCATTATAGAAGAAGGTCATTCCGTTAAAGATATTTTATACAAACCTCAAAATTTACCTCATGTGAGTTACAGAGTTTTAGGGGTTGCTATTTTAACAGGCTTGGTGCTTATGAGGGATATAAATTATCCTATTTGGTATTCGTTAGGAGGCTATTATAATTCAATCGCTAGTTATTTTGAAGAGGAAGGAGATAAAGAACTGGCTACTATATTTTACGAAAAAGGAGCTGATTTAAGTAAAAGAAATCACAAGAGCAATTACAAACTTGGTACGTTTTATATTGATGATGATAGAGCCAAAGCCATTGAATATTTTGAAGTGGCTTCATCCAGAGTTCCAACTGCCCAATCGTTTATAAATAAAGCCAACCTAGAATCGAGTCTGGGTAATTATTTTGATGCACTTTTTACACTCCAAAAAGGAGCTTCTGAACTGCCTGCTTCCGTAGAAATTCAGAACAATTTAGGACTTCAATTTAGTAAAGCGCAAATCTTGGATTCTGCTTGGCTATATTTTTCTAAGGCAAAGAATTTTAAACCATCGCAAAATAATAGGTTAGGATTTATTCTAAAAAATAACTTTTTAGTAAGCCCAAAGGATTCTTCTTTCTTATTTTCTGAGCTTGACAATGTTGGTAAAGTAAATGCCTCAGCATTAGGCTATGATATAGAGTTGAATGGAAATTATAGTAGCAAGGATATGATGTCAGTTGCTCTGCTAAACAATGCTCTAATAAATAACCTGATTACGTATAGTCCATCATCTTACAAAGCAATTATAGCCGTTATCGACAGTACAAAAAATGAAGTTACTTCTGAAGAACTAAACTATGCAATGGCTATTTATGAACTGCGCAATGAGCAGATTACCAGTGGGTTAGAAAGACTTCAAAAACTTAGTGGGTTAGGTAGTGAAAAGCAATCGAAGTATTTTGAACTGCTCGGGTTAGTTAACTTAGAAAACGGTGCATATACTAAGGCTGAAGAAACTTTTTTACTAGCCAATGAGTTTAATATTGCAGGTCAGCAGAAGTCCTATTTAACCCCACTTGCATTGGCCCAATCCGAGGCAGGCTATTTTACGGATGCCATATTGGTTTGGGAGCAAGTGAAGATTGAGGGAAATGCTAAAGACTCAGTTCAGGCTGTTGTAATGATTCAAGTTCTTTCCTCCATTTTAAATCAAAATGACTCCATTGGTAGAACTGACCTTAATTTTTACCTAAAAGCCCGATACCAACGTTTATGGGTAGATGAATTCGCTGTAAAATCAACATTTGAACGGATACAAGATGCGGTTCTAAAAAACGAATTGGCCTTAGAACTGGCTACCTACTATTTTAACACAGGTAATAATACGGCAACTAAACTTTTTTATGACTTAATCAATCTTAAGGCTGGTTCTGATAATATTCTTGAACATCTTTTAAAATTTAATATTCGATTGGCATACGATGGAATTATACCTGATAAAAAGAGCCAGATTAAGAATTTATATGAGGCAGGGTTTAAGTTTAACCCGAATGAACAGTTGGAGAAAATGTTTTATGAGAATGATCTAACTAAAATATCTGAAGAAGATGCTGAAATTCTAGCTAAACAAAATCCATTTTTTGCAGAAGGTGTAGTATGGGCAGCACTCCACTTTAAAAAAGACGATAATGTGTATAAAAGCTATAACATATTACAAGAGGCGTTAAACAAAAATCCTGACAACCGATTGTTACTGGAAGCGTATATACTGGAAGCCATTAGTATTGGGTTCGAAGAATATGCTAATAATTCGTTGCAACATTACCGAGAGCTATTTCCTGGAGATTTGTTTTATACATTTCTTCAAAAAGTAGAGCAAACCAAGGCTGCATTTGATGCCATGGCTAGCGAAGAAGCTTAAAC
>CAZZML010000041.1:3103-13413 GCA_964654735.1 uncultured Roseivirgaceae bacterium
AAACATCTACTCAATTCATTTTGATTACATCTAAAACAATTACAATTTGCCATCTATGGCCAAAATGATTAAAACAACAGGAATTACACGTATGTACCAAATGGGTAGCGAAACCGTACATGCGTTAAACGGAGTTGATATTGAGATTAATAAAGGAGAGTATGTTGCTTTTATGGGACCTTCAGGTTCGGGTAAGTCAACCTTAATGAATATTATTGGTTGTTTAGATACACCAACTGCAGGTACTTACATACTAAACAATAACGATGTAAGCCATTTAACAGAAAATGAGCTTGCCGAAATAAGAAATAGAGAAATTGGGTTTGTTTTTCAAACGTTTAATTTATTGCCAAGAGCTACTTCCTTAGAAAATGTAGCCTTACCATTAATTTATGCTGGTTATGGAAAAAGCGAAAGAGAAGAAATGGCGTATCAAGTCTTAGAAAATGTAGGTTTAGGAGATCGTGCTACCCACAGACCTAATGAATTATCTGGTGGGCAAAGGCAACGAGTTGCTATTGCAAGAGCATTAGTAAATAACCCAAGTATCATTTTGGCCGATGAGCCTACGGGTAATTTAGATAGTAAAACTTCGTACGATATTATGGATCTGTTCCAAAAACTTCATGACACAGGAAACACCATTATAATGGTAACTCATGAAGATGAAATTGCTCATTATGCGCATAGAATTGTACGCCTTCGTGATGGATTAGTTGAAACAGACACTGTAAATACCAAGATTAGGCGAGCAGAAGTGGTATAAATTAATGACTTTCGCAGTATGAAAATTTATACTAAAACTGGGGATAAGGGAAAAACCTCCCTTTTTGGAGGAACCCGTGTAAGCAAGGCAGATGATAGATTAGAAGCCTATGGAACCATTGATGAACTCAATTCCTATATTGGTTTAATTAGAGACACTCAAGATAGTGTCGAGCGAAAAAACCTCCTAAAAGAAATTCAAGATAGACTTTTTACCATTGGTTCTATTCTAGCAACCGATAAAGAGAGCAAAATAGCTCAAGTACCCGATTTATTGGAAACAGATATTGAAATGCTGGAAAAGGAGATAGATAGGATGGATTCCAAGCTACTACCCATGACCTCATTCATTTTACCAGGAGGCCATGTAAATGTTTCCTATTGCCATGTAGCCCGTTGTGTGTGCCGTAGAACCGAACGATTAACTATTAAGCTCTCAGAATCGGTAAAAGTAGAGCCAATTATTATTCGGTATTTAAACCGGTTATCCGATTATCTTTTTGTACTCAGCCGCATAGTTGCTAAAGAATTAGGCGTGGATGAAGTACCTTGGAATGCTCGGGGGAAATAGGAAAAAAAAGCTAATTTTGCATAGAATAAAATTGAGTAACCTTATGCAAGATACACTCCAAATTACCATTAATAAAACATCACAGTCCAGAGTTCAAAATCTGGATTATCACGACATTCAATTTGCAAGAGAGTATTCAGATCATATGTTGGTGGCAGACTTTAAGGGAGGCGATTGGCAAAGCCCCGAAATTATGCCTTATGGCAATTTAAGTCTCAGCCCTGCCAATCCTGCTATACATTATGGGCAGTCAATATTTGAAGGACTAAAAGCGTACAAACATGCCAATGGTAAAATCTCCATTTTTAGACCAAAAGCAAATTATGATCGGATGAACATTTCTGCCAAACGAATGGTAATGCCACATATTCCGGAAGAAATATTTATGGATGGCTTAATTGAGTTGCTTAGGTTAGATCATAAATGGGTGCCAGATGTGGAGGGTACTTCCTTGTACATTCGTCCATTTCTATTTGCAACAGATGAGTTTATAGGCGTGAGACCTTCACAAGATTATAAATTTATGATTATTACCACTCCTGTCGGTGCTTACTACTCAAAACCTGTGAAAGTAAAAGTAGAAACCCATTATACCAGAGCAGCAAAAGGAGGAACTGGTTATGCTAAAACAGCTGGTAACTATGCAGCTTCATTATATCCAGCCATGTTGGCCCAAAAAGATGGATACGATCAATTGATTTGGACTGATGGTCAAAATCATGAACTTATTGAAGAGTCTGGCACTATGAATATTATGTTTATTTTAAACGATGCCTTGGTTACAGCACCAACAGGCGATACGATTTTAGACGGGATTACACGCGACAGCGTACTAACCTTAGCCAAGGATTGGGGTATGAAAGTGGAAGAAAGACCTTTAAGTGTAACAGAAATGGTAGAAGGGTTACAAAACGGAACTCTTAAAGAAGCTTTTGGTGTTGGAACTGCGGCCACTATTGCTCCAATTGAGGTTATTGCCAATGACGGCATTGATTATAAACTAGATGAATCTGGTAGAGAATTTTCTCAAAAGTTGTTAAAATCCCTTACCGATATTCGTTTAGGTCTTGAGGACGATAAATTCGGTTGGAATTATTATATTTAATCAATAAAATACTAATTCATGTCATTGCTAACCGGAGGTTTAATAAGAATTAGCATGGGCAAATAACGGGATCACAAAAGGTTGCTTTTCTATTCCGAGGTACGAGGAATCTTGTTAGGATAGGAAGGTTATCTTCAAGAAGTATAAGATTCTTCGTACCTCAGAATGAAAAAAAAATTGGAACCCCTTAAAAAAACCCGTGAATGCTAGCCTGCACTTACATAGCCGTTTTCAGCCTACGTAGCCTTGCTGCTTTGGCGAAGTATGCTCGAAAAGATAGGGAACTACGCAGCCTCAATTTATAGGTTATTTAGCACTAATAATGTATCCATTTTAAAGAATACAAATACTAATAATTTGAAAATTATTCAATACATATTTCTTTATCCTTTTCTGTATTTGCTTTCGTTATTACCCTTTAAAGCATTGCATTTAATTTCGGACTTACTGTATTTTATTGGGTATAAGCTTTTAAAGTATAGGGTAACATTAGTTAAATCTAATTTAGAACTTTCTTTCCCAGAAAAGTCAGAGGGTGAAATCCGAACAATTCTTGATGAATTTTATAGAAATTTTTTCGACATTCTTCTGGAAACAATCAAACTTATATCTATTTCCAAAAAAGAAATTAGAACACATATGCGCAAAGGAGATGTGAGAGTTTTAGAACAGTATTACGAAGAAAATAGAAGCCTTGTGCTGGCCATAGGCCATTTTGGTAACTGGGAGCTTTCAGCAGTTGCTTATATGATTGAGGAATTTCCTAATGTAAAAGGAATATACAAACCTGTAACGAATAAGTTCTTTGATGAACTTATGATTAAGATAAGAACTCGTTTTGGAGGAAGGGTATATGCCATGGAGGAAACTATGAATAAGATACGTGAAAATATGGGTAATTTAACAGCCATTGGCTTATTGGCTGACCAAAATCCCTCTAACCATAATGCATATTGGTATAAATTAATGGGCAGAGATACTCCCGTTTTTACAAGTGTAGAAATGATTGCCAGAAGATTCGATTTTCCTGTGGTGTACTGGAAGGTGAGCCGACTGGGTAGAGGGAAGTATGAATACAGTGCTGAGTTAATGTACGACAAACCCCTAGAGACTTCTAAATTAGAAATTACCCATAAGTATATTGAGTTTATTGAGCGTGATATTAAAGAGCAACCAAGCAACTGGCTTTGGACACATAATCGGTGGAAACGGAAAAAGCAGGTTAGCTAACCTAACTACTGGAATGATCCGAAATAATCACCCAATCATCTTCAATAAACTTCCATACTAAACTAAAATGACCGGTGTCATCACCTGCCTTTCGCTTTAAATGATAGTTGCCTACCATAAAATAAGCTTCTTTGGATATTGGTTCAATAGATAAAAAGATAAAGCTTAGTGTACCCCTTTCTTTGTCGGTTGGGTAGCCAATTTTATACTTTTGCAAAGTGTTTTCCCATCCATAAGTAACTCCATTTCCACCAATAAATTTTAGTGAATCAGATTTCCAATAAGTTTGCATAAAACATTCTAAATCTCCTTCATTCCAACATTCGGTCGATTTTGCCATTTTATATTTTAGTATTTCCTCTACACTTGGTTGAGTCTGAAATGAGGCTACGAGAACAATACTTAAAAGAAGGCTTAGCATAATTTTAGTGATTGAATGGTATTTAAAAGTTATTTGAGAGGTAAATTTAGGAAATAATGAACTACTTAGCACATATTCACTTATCCGGAGACAACGAAAAGTTGATGATTGGCAATTTTATGGCCGATGGCATCAAAGGGAAGCAATGGAAAAATTATGAGGCAGAAATTCAAAATGGAATTCAATTGCATAGAGCGATTGATTTTTTTACAGACACCCATGAAATTGTTAAAACAAGTAAAACTAGGATATGGAAGAGGTATAGGCATTATAATGCTGTAATTATAGATATTTTTTACGACCACTTTTTAGCTAAATATTGGGCAAAATACCACAAAAAAGAACTGAGCGAGTTTGTTCAAACTACCTATACTACTTTACAAGATAATTTTGATCTGTTGCCTGAAAAAACTCAACACCTTTTACCTTTTATGATTAAACATAATTGGCTTTATAATTATCAATTTATAGATGGGATTGATAAAGTGATGAAAGGAATGGCAAATCGTGCTTCGTTTGATTCGGGTATGGAGCATGCAGCAGAGGAGCTTGAACAGTATTATGACGAATTTTTATCAGATTTTGAAACATTTTTTCCACTTTTGAAGCAGTTTGCCGAATCAAAAATAGAAACGTTAGAATGATTGTTTCAAAACCCAAACCTACTGCACTCATTGCTTTAGGGATATTTATAATTATATGTTTTGGTGTTGGAGGTTATGCCCTTAATAATGTATTAAATAATACTGCTGGCTGGTTTGGATATGTTATATCGTTTACAATGCTTCCATTAGCCATTATTTTACTAATTAGGCAATTGCTTAGCTATAAAACTGTTCAAATAGGAGACCTTGTAAGAGTTGCATACCCGTTTCGATTTCACAAGAAAGAAGCAAAACTAAAGGAACTTGCATCTTGGAAACAGACAATTATAAAAACTAAAAATGACCCCTTTAAACAACTTACATTAACCTTTAAAAACTTTACGCTAAAATTGAGTGTGCAAGAAAACACAAATTATGAGCAGATTTATAAGTTCTTAAAAAAGAGAGCAAGCAAAAAAGAAGTAACATGAGAACATTATTACTAATTGGGGTAGGAGGTATGCTTGGCAGCATTGCCAGGTATTTAACATCGCAGCTTTTTAATCGATATTTTTCTGATCCATTGCCTGTAGGCACTTTGGTGGTAAATATTATTGGGGCTTTTTTGGTTGGTGTAATTATTGGCTTGGGAGAACGCTACCGTTGGTTTACAGAGCCTTGGCATTTTTTTTTAGCAGTAGGCTTTTGTGGTAGTTTTACAACGTACTCAACCTTTGCTTACGAAAATTATTCGCTTATTAAACAGGGTCATATCTCTACCTTGATTTTCTATATCTCTATTAGTTTAGTAGTTGGTATTTTACTTGCTTGGGCAGGCTATGTATTAAGTAAGTGGGTGTAATTTATTAATCTTGCTTTTTCTCCTTCTTAAATAGTGCCTGTAAGAAAACAGACGATTTTTACAAAATGAAATTAATTTTGCTGTGTTTTCTTAGAGGCACTAAATAAGAATACAAATCCTAATAAGGAAATCAAAAGTAACACTCCAAAGCCAATTTGCATCATAAGCCCACTGGAAGGGTTTTCCACCATAGAAAATATGTCTTTGGTGAGTTTGCCTACCGTTATTGCCAATAGGGTTCTTGGTAGCATGCCCAAAATGCCGCCCCAGAAGTAAGGTTTAAATTGTACCCCAATAAAAGGCAATACCAAGTTCATAACAGCAAAAGGAAGGATAGGCGATATTCTACTAAAAATTACAAAACCAATTGGGCTTTTGTCCGACATACGATGAATGAATGAATCTATTTTAGGATAAGAAGACCTGACGACAGTTTGAAAATTTCCTCCTAAAGGCTTAGAGAGCAAGAAACCTCCAATAGAAGCAAGACTATAGGAAATTACTACTGGAATAATGGCAGCAAAGCCTAAAAAATACCCACTAATTATGGCAATAACAGTAGTAGGTGTGAGGGCAAAGGCCATGGTAAAAATGGTAACCGTATAAACTCCAACCCATTGTGCCCAAGTAAAGCTTTCTACTGCTGTTAAATTAGATAGAATAATGGCACTTAGCCCACTCGAAAAGGTAAGCGGCATAACGGCCATCCAACCTAAAAGGATAAAAGCAGTAAAATTTTTAGAGGACTTTTTCAATAGAGCTCAAAAATAGAGATTTAACAAAACTTAACACCACTCATATAAAAGTTAAGGTTTAAATTGTTTCACTGTAAAATATGAATTAATATGCATTGAATTCAAAACAAACAGTAAATCTTATGAAACTTAAAATCTCAACACTATTAATATTAATGATTGGCAGCTTTGCGCATGCGCAAACGGCAGATGAAATTATTGATACTTATTTTGAAAACATTGGCGGTGCCGATAATTTTAGAGCCTTAGATGGTATCACTATAAAAGCTTCTGTAAATGCGCAAGGAATGGATATTCCATTAGAAATTACCCAGTTAAAAGGTGGCAAACAATTGGTTAAATTTGAATTACAAGGGAAAAAATTAATACAATTGGCATTTGATGGAGAAGTGGCTTGGGGTCATAATTTTATGACCATGCAAGCGGAGAAACAAGATAGCATTGCAACTGAAAACCTTAAAAGGGTATCAGGTGATTTTCCAGATCCTTTTTTAGATTATAAAGATAAAGGGTATAAAGCCGAATTGGTGGGGGAGGAAACCGTAGAAGGAGTAGAATGTTATAAAATTAAATTAACAAAAAAGCCAACCATTGTTGATGATAAAGAAGAAGAAGATGTTTCTTTTTACTTTTTCGATAAGGACAATAATGTGCCTATCGTAATGCAGTCAGAAATTAAATCTGGTCAGATGAAGGGTATGATTTCTCAAACCATATATAGTGATTACGAAGAAGTAGATGGAATGTATTTTGCATTTTCTCAAGAACAAGGGATAAAAGACAAGCCTGGGCAAGTAGTAAAAGTTAATGAGGTTATCTTAAATCCTGAAGTGGATATGGCTGAATTTGTTTTCCCAGAAGAATAATTCTTAATCTGAAGACAATAAAACCATGAAAAAGATACTAGCCTTATTCGTAGCTTTTGCAATTATTAATAGTGCAAAAGCACAAGACGAAATAGTACTTTCCGGAGATCAATTATTTGGATCTATTACAGCCAGACAAATTGGCCCAGCATTAATGAGCGGTAGAATAACGGATTTAGTAGGACACCCCACCAATGATAAAGTACTGTATGTAGGAGCTGCGGGTGGTGGGATTTGGCGTTCAGTAGATGGAGGTTCATCATTTACCTCTATTTTTGATAAACACAACCAATCAATTGGAGCGTTGGCCATCGATCCTAAAAACCCGGATATGGTAATTTGGGCAGGCACAGGTGAAACATGGACTCGGAATAGCACTTCGGTTGGTGATGGCCTCTATAAAACAACCGATGGTGGTAGTAACTGGAAAAAAATAGGTTTTAGCGGCACTGACCTTCGTATTAGCAGCATTCAAATAAACCCTGCCAATACCGATGAGGTATATATAGGCGTATTAGGGCCGCTTTGGGGCAATAGCGATGAAAGAGGAGTGTATAAAACTACTGATGGAGGTGCAACTTGGGAAAAGCTATTAGCTGGAAAATCGAATGTGGGTTGTTCCGATTTAATTTTGGATCCCAATGATAGCAATATTCTTTATGCTGCTTTTTGGGAGTTTAGAAGAACGGCTTGGTCGTTTAATTCCGGTGGTGTAAATAGTGCTCTTTATAAATCAACAGACGCAGGTAAAACCTGGAATAAAATTCATAATGGATTTCCTAAGGGAGAGTTAGGTCGTTTTGCTATCGCATTAGCGCCTTCAAACAGTGCAATCTTATACGCTGCAGTAGAAGCCAAAGAAGATAAAGGCCTTTATAAATCTACTGATGCTGGAAAGTCTTGGGAGTACCTAAATAAAGATTTTGGTTTAGTTATTCGCCCATTTTATTTCTCACGTATCGTAGTTGATCCTCGCAATTCTGATATTCTTATGAAGGGTGGTTTATATGGCTCAATGAGCCAGGACGGTGGTAAAACATTTAAAAGCATGGGCAGCATGCATGCCGACATTCACGATTATTGGTTCGATATTAATAATTCTGAAAGAGTGTATGCAGCTACTGATGGAGGTTTGTACAGGTCTTGGAATAGAGGAACAACCATGGAAATGGTGAATGATCTACCCCTTTCACAGTTTTACCATGTAAGTGTTGATAACGCTGAGCCTTATAATATTTATGGTGGTTTACAGGATAATGGCTCTTGGTATGGGCCTTCTTCTAGCCCTGGAGGTATAGAAGCCAGAGATTGGAATAGTGTGGGCTATGGAGATGGGTTTAGAGTATATCGTCACCCTACAAAGAAGATTATCTATTCTGAAATGCAGGGAGCACAAGGAGTTTGGCGTTACGATGTTGATAAGAATAAGACAAGTGATATAAAACCATTCCAAGAAGAAGGGCAACCTAAGCTTAGGTTTAACTGGAATGCTGCTATGGCGTTAAGTTCTCACAATCCGGATAGGTTTTACCTGGCAAGTCAATTTTTGCACAAGTCTGATGATATGGGGAGCAATTGGAAAATTATTTCTCCAGATTTAACTACCAATGATCCTGCAAAGCAGAATCAGGAGGAGTCAGGAGGGATATCTCAAGACAATTCCGGTGCAGAAAACCATTGTACTATTTTCACTGTTTCAGAATCTCCTCTTGATGAAAACATCATTTGGGTAGGTACCGATGATGGAAATGTTCAAGTAACTCAAGATGGTGGAGCTAACTGGACAAATGTAATTGCCAATATCCCTGATTTACCAAAAAATACGTGGTGTTACCAAGTTGCGGCTAGTAATTTTAAAAAAGGTTCTGCTTATGCCGTTTTTGAAGGGCATACTACTAACGATAATGCTACCTATCTCTACAAAACAACCGATTTTGGTAAAACATGGACTTCGTTAGTAAAGGATAATATCAATGGGTTTGCAAGAAGTATTCAAGAAGATTATGAAAGTGAAGACCTCTTGTTTTTAGGAACTGAATTTGGACTTTATATAACCATTGATGGTGGTACACATTGGTCGAAATTTACTAATAATATGCCAAGTACGGCCGTACATTCAATTGCGCTTCAACGCAAAACCAGTGATTTAGTACTTGGAACTCATGGAAGAGGGGTGATTATCATAGATGATATCAGCCCTTTAAGAGAAATTAATCAGGATGTACTAGGTCAGGATGTTCATTTTTTTGATTCAAAACCTTATGTAATGAATGAAGAAAGTGGTTTTGGAGGAGGTAGTAACGGCAGCCAATTTATTGGGCCTAACCCTACAAAATCTGCTCAAATTGTGTACTACCTTAAAAAACGACACACGTTTGGTAAAATGAATATAGAAATTCAAGATACTAACGGGAATAAGGTAACTGAAATTGATGCCGCCAAGCAAAAGGGAATCAACATTGTTCGGTGGAGTTATAATATGAAGGCACCTAAGGTGGCTAAAGGGAAGACGTTTAGTTTTGGCGGATTTTCCACTCCAAGAGTACCTGCCGGCAGCTATAAAGTGGTTATGACAAAGGGTAAAAAGACCTATTCAACTGATATCGAAGTGGAATATGACCCTAAATCTGGATTAACGGTTGAAGACCGAAGATTGCAGCAAGAAACCATTATGAAACTGTATAATATGACAGAAGAGCTCGCCTATATGGTATATGAACTGGATGAAACCATCGATTATGCCAATAAAGTAGCCAAAGCCAATCCTAAATCTAAGAAGAAAGCAACGGTACTTACCAATGATTTAGATGGCCTAAAGGAAACCTTGGTCGTTACTACAGGAGATAATTATGTAGGAAGTGCAGAGCCTCAATTGAGGGAGAAAATGTCTGATTTGTACAGTGTGATAGTAAGAAATTACGATAGACCATCAAACTCTCAATTAGCCAATTTAAAGGTGATTGCCAAGCGTTTTAATGAAGCCAAGGAAGAGTTTGCTCGAATTAAAAATAAACAAGTTGGTAAACTTGAAAAATCGGCTTTTAGTGTACAAATGGAAGCACTAAAGGTAAAATCGTTTGATGATTTTATTAAATAATTAAACGTAAATGAATGAGAAAAGGAGTGTTAGAAATGGCACTCCTTTTTTTAT